>JAHJDF010000022.1 GCA_018812595.1 Gammaproteobacteria bacterium | reverse complement strand
GTCAACGTCGTCTTTCCATGATCTACGTGGCCGATCGTCCCTACGTTTACGTGGGGTTTCGTCCTCTCAAATTTTTGCTTCTCCGCCATCTTCGTCTCTCCTCTTCTATGTGCGTGTTAGCTGTTTCTCTTATCAATAATTTCTTTAGCAATGTTAGAAGGCACTTCTGTATATTTCAGAAATTCCATCGAATAAGTTGCGCGGCCCTGGGTCATAGAACGTAAATCTGTTGCATAACCAAACATCTCCGACAAAGGAACTTCCGCTCGAATAGCTTTTCCTGCGGGGACATCTTCAACACCTTGAATCATTCCGCGCCGACGATTCAAATCTCCCATGACATCTCCCATGTATTCTTCAGGAGTACTCGCTTCTACTTTCATCACCGGTTCCAATAAACACGGATTGGCTTTCTTTGCTGCTTCACGGAAACACATAGAACCCGCGATCTTAAATGCCATTTCGCTAGAATCGACATCGTGATAAGAACCATCAAATAAGGTGACACGGACATCAACGACGGGATATCCAGCGATGACACCGTTCTCCATTTGTTCCTTCACCCCTTTATCTACAGCAGGAATGTATTCTCTAGGAATCACACCACCGACAATAGCATTTACAAATTCATATCCATCGCCTAATTCACGAGGCTCAAGACGCAACCAAACGTGTCCGTATTGCCCTCGGCCACCGCTCTGACGAATAAACTTATTCTCTTGTTCAACGGTAGAACGAATGGTTTCTCTATAAGCAACCTGTGGTTTTCCCACATTGGCTTCAACAGAAAACTCACGGCGCATACGATCAACGATAATGTCGAGATGAAGTTCACCCATTCCAGAAATAATGGTCTGCCCCATTTCTTCGTCTGTATGCACTCTAAAAGAAGGGTCTTCTTTCGCTAACTTACCCAGAGCGATTCCCATCTTTTCCTGGTCTGCTTTTGTTTTTGGTTCAACAGCAACAGAAATAACAGGGTCTGGAAAGTCCATACGCTCTAAAATAATGGGCTTATCTTGTGAACAAAGAGAATCGCCTGTTGAAACATCTTTCAAACCGACACAGGCAGCAATATCTCCTGCTCGCACTTCTTTAATTTCTTCACGACTATTTGCATGCAACTGCACCAAACGTCCAATGCGCTCACGTTTTCGTTTAATCGGGTTATAAACCGCATCTCCTGATCGCAAAATACCGGAATAAACACGCACGAATGACAAGTTACCCACAAATGGATCTGTCGCAATTTTGAAAACAAGCGCAGAAAAAGGTTCTGTATCCGAAGGTTTTCTAATCGCAGGGGTATGCGCGTCGTCATCTAAAATTCCCTTCACAGGAGGCACATCCAGCGGTGAAGGTAAATATTCAATCACAGCATCCAATACTGCTTGAATGCCTTTGTTTTTAAAGGCAGATCCGCACAGCACAGGCACCACTTCATTTGCTAATGTTCTATGACGAATACCCGCAATAATCTCTGCAACTTCCAAATCCCCTTGATTTAGATATTTATCCATCAATTCTTCATTTGCTTCCGCGGCAGATTCAACCAGTTGCTCATGCCACTTTTGTGCAGCTTCTTTTAAGTCTTCAGGAATATCACGCAACTCAAAGGTCATGCCTTTCGTTTCATCATTCCAATAGATGGCTTTCATTTGGACTAAATCCACAACGCCTTGAAAATGCTCTTCTGCACCAATAGGTAACTGCAATACAAGCGGGCTAGAACCTAATCGCGTTTTAATCTGTTCTACAACGCGTAGAAAATTAGCTCCCACGCGATCCATTTTGTTAATAAAGGCCATTCTGGGAACGGCATATTTATTTGCCTGTCGCCAAACTGTTTCAGACTGAGGTTCAACACCTCCAACTGCACAGAAAATCACCACAGCGCCATCTAACACGCGCAACGAACGCTCTACTTCAATCGTGAAATCAACGTGTCCGGGGGTATCAATAATATTAATGCGGTGTTGATCAAACTGATTCGCCATACCTTTCCAATAGCACGTGGTTGCTGCAGCTGTAATCGTGATGCCTCTTTCTTGTTCTTGTTCCATCCAATCCATAACAGCAGCACCGTCATGTACTTCACCTATTTTGTGAGAGATACCGGTATAGAACAGAACACGTTCTGTTGAAGTAGTTTTCCCCGCATCGATATGAGCAATAATGCCAATATTTCTATAATGATCGATGGAAGTCTGTCTGCTATTTTCGATAACTGAAACCGCGGCCACTTCTTATTATCCTTTCTTTATTTTTACCATTGATAGTGAACGAACGCTTGGTTAGCGAGAGCCATACGATGCGTATCATCCTTTTTCTTCAAGCTCGTTCCTTTTCCTTGATAAACATCAACTATTTCATGCGCCAATCGTTGAACCATTGTCTTTTCAGAACGACCACGCGATGCATCGATTAACCAACGCATAGCTAAAGTAATTCTGCGATCAGGACGTACTTCAACAGGGACTTGATAGGTCGCCCCACCAACCCGTCTGGAACGCACTTCAACTGTAGGACTTAAAATTCCTAAAATCTTTTCAAACATCATTAAAATTGAACGACCAGTTCCAGAATTACCGCCATCAAAATTATCATCGCTCGCTTTTGAAATCACACCGTCTTCTAGCAATCGGTCTTTCAAAAGCTTAAAAGACGTCTCTAATGCAGAATAGACAATCTTTTCCGAAAGCGCCTTCTTACCATCTAACATCAGATGATTAATAAACTTCGTTACGATGACGCTACGATATTTTGGATCAGGTAATTTTTTGCGCTTTGCTGCTGCTCTTCTTCTCGACATGGTTTTATTCCTAAATTATTTCTCGTCTTTTGGCTTACGCGTTCCATATTTCGAACGGCTTTGCTTACGGCCTGAAACACCGGCGGTATCCAAGCTTCCACGAACGATGTGATAACGAATACCTGGTAAATCTTTTACACGACCGCCTCTAATCAACACAACCGAATGCTCTTGCAGGTTGTGTCCTTCACCAGCGATATACGCCGTCACTTCCATTCCATTCGTTAAACGAACACGAGCCACTTTTCTTAAAGCGGAATTCGGTTTCTTTGGTGTAGTTGTATAAACACGCACACAAACACCTCTTTTTTGTGGACAAGCCATCAAAGCGGGAGTGTTTGATTTTTTCGCTTTAATCGTTCTTTTGCGTCTACCTGTAGCATACGAACTAATTGTCGACATGTTTCTTAACCTATATTAATTCTATTGCCCTTTAGCTTGCCGAGGGGGCAACGCCTTGGGGGTTCCAAAAGGAAAGAAATGTAGTTCTACCTCTTGGCCATCCACGGCATACATCGTGGACGATAGATCTGATTTAATCGCAAAAAAAACCACTTCTTTCGAATGTGGTTTTATAAAAATACATTGTATTTGGCTTGCACGGGCCAAAAGAGGCGGGGATTCTATTGATCGGCCTAAACCAAGTCAAGGACAATCATTTGTCTTAAATTACTATGTCGAAGCCATCTCCGCTGGCCTGTTTAAGACCTCTCTACGCGTCATTAGAAATGCAATAAACAGCATCTCTGCAACGTTCTATCTCATTCTCAGCTTCGGCAAAATCCGGGGTCTTATCAATTCTGTTTTCTGGATTCTCACCGAAGCAAAAATGACGAACGAAAGATAATGCGATAGTTACGCTTCGGTAGACTTCGTATCTTTAGTTTCAGTTTCTACTTTAGCTTCTGTTTCGTCTTTATTCTGTTCTGCTTCAATGAGCGCATCGCTTAATGCGGACTCGATTTCTTCTACTGAAACAGCCTCTTCCTCTTCAGGAGTTTGTTCTTCTTCATGACGGCCCTGATGGTAAGCAAGACCTGTACCAGCAGGAATCAAACGACCTACGATAACGTTCTCTTTTAAGCCGCGTAAGAAATCCACTTTTCCGTTAACGGAAGCTTCTGTCAGAACACGAGTTGTTTCTTGGAAAGAGGCAGCAGAAATAAATGAACTTGTGGACAACGATGCCTTGGTAATGCCCAACAAAACAGGTTCATAAACAGCAGGAGCTTTTTCTTGCTCAAGCGCTTTCTTGTTTTCTTCCAAAAGCATCACTTTTTCTACTTGCTCTCCTTTCAAAAAATTCGTTTCGCCCGGATCCACAATACTTACCTTGCGCAGCATTTGTTTTACGATGATTTCAATATGTTTGTCGTTTAATTTAACGCCCTGTAATCGATAAACATCCTGCACTTCGTTGACTATATAATTTGCCAAAGCGGTGACACCCACTAAACGTAATAAATCATGTGAATCCAACTCACCTTCAGCAATTAATTCCCCTTGCTCAACACGCTCTCCTTCAAAGACATTTAATTGTCTCCATTTTGGAATGAGAGACTCATAAACATCTCCATTCTCGGCAGTAATCACAAGGCGCTTTTTCCCTTTGGTTTCTTTTCCAAAACTCACAATACCGTCTATTTCAGCCAAGATAGAAGGTTCTTTTGGTTTACGTGCTTCGAATAAATCTGCCACTCGTGGCAAACCACCTGTGATATCACGCGTTTTTGAAGTTTCACGAGGCATCTTCGCAATCACATCACCCACGTTAATTTCCATGCCATCACTAACAACCACAATGGCATTCACGGGTAAAAAGTAATTTGGGAAAATAGATGTCCCGGGTAAAGCAATTTCTTGTCCTTTTTTGTCTACGATCTTAATGCTTGGTTTTAAATCTTTTGTGGATAAGCCTCGTTGCTTTGGATCGATAATGACGATATTGCTAAGTCCTGTGACTTCATCTGTCTGACGATTGATCGTAACGCCGTCCACCATATCAACAAATTTCACATACCCTTTGGCCTCAACAATGATTGGATAAGCATGAGGATCCCAAGTAGCAATCACCTGTCCGACTTTTACATCCGCGCCATCTTCCACAGACACCAAAGCACCGTAAGGCACCTTATAACGTTCTTTTTCGCGGCCATGAATATCGATAATTGCCAATTCTCCAGAGCGACCAACATTTACCCAACGACCGCTATTGTGCTTAATCACTTTCAAATTGAAGAATTTTGCTTTTCCATTTGTTTTAACCTGAATGTTGCTAATCACTGTGGTTCGCGATGCTGTACCACCGATATGGAAAGTACGCATGGTTAACTGCGTTCCTGGCTCACCGATAGACTGAGCAGCCATAATTCCAATTGCTTCACCAACATTCACCAAATGCCCGCGAGCTAAATCACGTCCATAACAATGAGCGCATAACCCGTAAGACGATTCACAAGTAATAGCGGAACGGACTTTCACTTCTTCAATGTTGTATTCATCTAACCGATCAACCCATGACTCGTCTAATAAAGTATTTGCAGGAATAACCACTTGATCGGTTCCCGGCAAACAAACATCTTCTGCAGTTACACGTCCTAAAACACGATCACGTAATGGCTCAACAACATCACCACCCTCAACGAGAGGTGTCAAAAGTAATCCGTTTTTCGTGCCACAATCTTCTTCTGTGATAACAAGATCTTGAGCAACATCAACCAAGCGACGTGTCAAATATCCTGCATTTGCAGTCTTTAACGCGGTATCTGCCATACCCTTACGGGCACCGTGAGTAGAAATAAAGTATTGAACAACATCTAATCCTTCACGGAAATTTGCAGTAATTGGTGTTTCAAGAATGGTTCCATCCGGACTTGCCATCAAGCCTCTCATTCCAGCCAACTGACGTACCTGCGCCGCTGAACCTCGAGCACCTGAATCGGCCATCATATAAATAGAATTAAACGATTCTTGTTTTACTTTTTTGCCTTCTGCATTCACCACTTCTTCAGTCGCCAGCCCATCCATCATAGCTTTAGCGACCAGTTCATTCGTACGAGACCAAATATCAACCACCATGTTGTAACGTTCACTATTCGTTAACAATCCGGTAGCAAATTGCTTTTCGATTTCTTTCACTTCGTTTTCTGCTTTACCCACGATTTCTGCTTTACTCGCAGGAACAAGCAAGTCATCAACACCAATAGAAACCCCCGAACGAGCAGCATAATGAAAGCCTGTATACATCAATTGATCCGCAAAAATGGCGGTCGCTTTCAAGCCTACATTGTGGTAGCAAACATTGATTAACTCAGAAATTGGTTTCTTACCCAACGTACGGTTGACATATTTAAAGGAAAGTCCCTCTGGCAAAATCTGTTTTAACAATGCGCGGCCAACTGTTGTATCAATCAACTGCAAACTTGTTTTTTTAGAATCGTCATTAGAATCCACATAATCTTCGATTCGCACTTTGATTTTGGCCTGTAAATCTATGAGGCCTAATTGGTAAACACGATTCACTTCGTCAACATTGCTGAAAACCATCCCTTCGCCACGAGAGTTAATGCGCTCTCGCGTCATATAATAAAGACCTAATACAACGTCTTGAGTCGGCACAATAATCGGATTTCCATTGGCTGGAGACAGAATATTGTTCGTCGACATCATTAACGCACGACACTCTAACTGAGCTTCTAACGTCAACGGAACGTGGACGGCCATTTGGTCTCCGTCAAAGTCCGCGTTATATGCTGTACAAACAAGAGGATGTAATTGAATCGCTTTGCCTTCGACTAAAATTGGCTCGAATGCTTGAATACCTAATCTGTGCAGTGTTGGAGCTCTATTCAACAACACAGGATGTTCACGAATCACTTCATCTAAAATATTCCAAACTTCAGGAGATTCTTTTTCCACCATTCGCTTAGCGGCTTTAATGGTGGTTGCTAGTCCGCGAATCTGTAGTTTGTGAAAAATAAATGGCTTAAATAATTCCAACGCCATCTTCTTCGGCAATCCGCATTGATGAAGCTTCAAGTTAGGACCAACCACAATGACGGAACGGCCCGAGTAATCGACACGTTTACCTAACAGGTTCTGTCTAAAGCGTCCTTGTTTTCCTTTAATCATGTCAGACAAAGATTTCAACGGACGCTTGTTCGCGCCGGTAATCGCTCGGCCACGACGACCATTATCCAACAAGGCATCAACTGCTTCTTGCAGCATGCGTTTTTCATTACGCACAATGATGTCTGGAGCACTTAAATCTAATAAGCGTTTCAAACGATTATTACGGTTAATGACACGACGGTATAAATCGTTCAAATCAGAAGTAGCAAAACGTCCGCCTTCCAGAGGGACTAATGGTCTTAGCTCAGGAGGCAATACAGGTAAAGCTTCTAAAATCATCCACTCGGGCTTGTTGTCTGAATGAATAAAGGCTTCAACAAGTTTCAAACGCTTTACAAGTTTTTTGATTTTTGCTTCGGAATTTGTCTTTTCCATCGCAGCGCGAATCACTTGTATTTCTTCTTCTAAATCGATATCCATGAGAAGCGCTTTAATCGCTTCGGCGCCCATACGCGCATCAAACTCATCACCGTATTCTTCAATCGCATCTAAGAATTCTTCATCTGAAAGTAATTGACCTTTTTCCAACTGAGTCATCCCAGGATCAACCACCACAAACGATTCAAAATACAACACCCGTTCAATGGACTTCAGTGTCATATCAAGCAACAAACCAATACGAGAAGGCAAAGATTTTAAGAACCAAATATGTGCAACAGGACAAGCCAATTCAATATGGCCCATACGTTCTCGACGCACTTTGGACAGAGTAACTTCAACACCGCATTTTTCGCAGACAACACCACGATGTTTCAACCGCTTATACTTACCGCACAAGCACTCATAGTCCTTCACAGGACCAAAAATCTTTGCGCAAAACAACCCGTCTCGCTCCGGACGATGGGTTCGGTAATTAATCGTCTCCGCTTTTTTTACTTCACCATAAGACCAAGAACGAATTTTGTCAGGAGACACTAATCCGATATGTATCGCCGACACATCTTCGTACTGATCGAGTTTCGCAAAATTAACCAAATCATGCATGGCAGAAACCATAATCACTTTCCTCTCTAATAAATAATTACTTACGTTCTAATTCAATATCGAGACCCAATGCCCGAATTTCTTTGATTAACACATTAAAAGACTCGGGCAAGCCTGTATTCATCGTATGGTTGTTATCGATAATGTTCTTGTACATCTTCGTACGACCCGCCACATCATCTGATTTGACAGTTAACATTTCTTGCAAGGTATAAGCAGCACCATAAGCCTCTAATGCCCATACCTCCATTTCACCAAAGCGCTGTCCACCAAACTGTGCCTTACCGCCTAGAGGTTGCTGTGTTACCAAACTGTAAGAACCAGTGGAACGAGCATGCATCTTGTCATCGACCAAATGGTTCAGCTTTAGCATGTACATACAACCTACAGTAACTGGCCGTTCGAACCTCTCTCCGGTACGACCATCAACCAGATACGTTTGACCATCCAACGGTAAATCCGCTAACGCTAATAAGTCTTTGATTTGTTCTTCAGAAGCGCCATCAAAAACAGGCGTTGCAACAGGTAAACCATGTCTTAAATTGTTAGCAAGCTCATACAATTGTTCGGTGGTTAATGAAGCAATATCTTCTTTATTAGTAGCTTTGTGGTTGTAGACCTTTTCGATAAAAGCTCGTAACGATCTTTCGTTCACGCCACCGTCTAGCATCGCGCCAATCTTTTCACCGATCTTCTTAGCAGCCCAACCCAAGTGGGTTTCCAAGACCTGACCAATATTCATACGAGAAGGTACGCCTAATGGATTTAAAACGATGTCTACAGGGGTTCCGTCTTCTAAATAAGGCATGTCTTCTTCAGGAACGATAATTGATACAACCCCTTTATTTCCGTGACGTCCTGCCATTTTGTCGCCCGGCTGAATACGTCTTTTTACAGCCATATAGACTTTAACAATCTTCAACACACCGGGAGCCAAATCGTCGCCTTGTGTGATTTTTTTGCTTTGAACAGCAAACTTCTGATCGTATTCCTCTTTCAATGCAACGAATGCTTTTGAACTGTCTTCGATCTTTTTATTCGCTGCTTTATCTTTCAAATGGATTTCAAACCATTGATGTCGATCTAACTGCTCCAAATATTCTTTTTTGATCTTTTCATTTGTCAAACCATTAGGGCCTTTGGTCGCAATTTTATCGAGCAAGAGCTGTTCTACTCGCGAAAAAAGATCCGTTTCACAAATTCTAAATTCGTCGTTCAAATCTTTTTTCACTTTGACAAGCTTGTCTTCCTCAATCGCCATCGCACGAACGTCTTTTTCATGACCGTCTCGAGTAAAGACTTGTACATTGATAATCGTTCCATTCATACCTGTAGGAACACGCAATGAAGTGTCTTTCACATCCGAAGCTTTTTCACCAAAGATCGCACGTAACAATTTTTCTTCAGGAGATAATTGGCTTTCGCCTTTCGGCGTTACTTTTCCAACTAAGATATCACCCGCAGTCACTTCGGCTCCCAAATAAACAATGCCGGCCTCATCTAATTTTGATAGAGCGCTTTCACCCACGTTTGGAATATCTGCGGTAATTTCTTCAGATCCCAGTTTGGTATCACGAGCAATACAAGTCAGTTCTTCGATATGAATAGAAGTAAATCTATCGTCACGCACGAGGCGCTCATTCAAGAGAATAGAATCTTCAAAGTTACAACCGTTCCACGGCATAAATGCAACTAATAAATTTTGCCCTAATGCAAGTTCACCAATATCGGTTGACGAACCATCGGCCAAGACATCCCCTTTCATCACCGAATCTCCCGGTTTCACAAGAGGCCTTTGATTGATACAAGTATTCTGATTCGAACGGGTGTACTTGATGAGATTGTAAATATCGACACCAGCGGCATCAGAAGAATCATCCGATCCTTCATTCACACGAATCACAATACGACCCGCATCTACTGAATCTACAACTCCATCACGATTAGCAATAATGATCGTTCCAGAGTCTCTTGCCACAGTCCTTTCCATTCCTGTTCCTACCAAAGGCACTTCGTTACGCACCAAAGGAACAGCTTGACGTTGCATGTTTGAACCCATCAAAGCTCTATTCGCATCATCGTGTTCTAAAAATGGAATTAAAGCTGCGGCTACAGAAACAATCTGTTGTGGAGATACATCCATAAACTGAACTTTATCCGGCGTCGTTAGCATCGTTTCGTTTTGATAACGGCAAGACACTAAAGAATCGGTAATCTTTCCTTTGGCATCTAATGTCACGTGCGCCTGCGCAATGACATATCCGCCTTCTTCAATCGCAGACAAATACTGAATTTCATCTGTGACCTTACCGTCCACTACTCGACGGCAAGGTGTTTCAAGAAAACCATAATGGTTACAACGCGCATAAACGGCTAACGAGTTAATCAAACCAATGTTCGGGCCTTCTGGCGTTTCAATAGGACAAACTCGACCGTAATGAGTTGGATGCACGTCTCGCACTTCAAAACCAGCTCGCTCGCGACTCAATCCTCCAGGACCTAATGCAGAAATACGTCGCTTATGTGTAATTTCTGACAATGGATTATTTTGATCCATAAATTGAGATAACTGGCTGGAACCAAAAAATTCTTTGATCGCAGCAACAATCGGTTTTGGATTAATAAGATCTTGCGGCATAAGATTTTCAACTTCCGCCACATTTAATCTTTCTCTCACCGCTCGCTCAACACGTACCAAACCAATACGGAATTGATTTTCAGCCATCTCACCAACACTACGCATACGACGGTTACTTAAATTGTCGATATCATCAACATTCCCTTTTCCATCGCGAATGTTAATTAACACCCTCAGCACACTCACAATATCTTCTGGTTCCAATACACCGGGCCCCGTGATTTCAGAACGTCCTACTCGACGATTAAATTTCATTCGCCCTACATCAGAAAGGTTATAGCGATCAGGAGAGAAAAATAAATTCTTAAACAAATTCTCTGCTGCATCTTTTGTGGGAGGTTCACCAGGTCGCATCATGCGATAAATTTCAACCAATGCTTCTAATTGAGAATTAGAAGGATCAATTCGTAACGTATCTGAAATATACGAACCGCGATCAAATTCATTGATATACAACGTTTGGAATGTATGAATCTTCGCATCCAGAAAAGACTGCAAAATCTCTGGGGTCACTTCAGCGTTCGCGCTTGCTAACAACTCCCCTGTTGTTTCATCAATCACATCATGTGCCAAAACTTTCTTTAACAAGAAATCGTCAGGAATAGCAACTTGGCGGATTTTCGCTTTTTCTAGCTCTGCAATGTGTCGAACGGTGATTCTTCGTCCTTCTTCAACGAGAACTTTCCCATCTTTCGATTTGATATCAAACATTGCTACTTGCCCGCGTAGACGCTGCGGAACTAAGTGAAGATGCCACTCACCTTTTTTGTATGAGAATTCATCGAATTCAAAGAAAAGATTAATAATATCGGCGGATGTATACCCTAACGCTTTTAATATGATGGTTGCTGGTAATTTACGACGTCGGTCAATACGCGCAAACAAACAATCTTTCGGATCAAATTCAAAATCTAACCAAGAACCGCGATACGGAATAATGCGTGCTGAATACAACAATTTTCCGGAGGAATGTGTCTTTCCTTTGTCGTGTTCAAAAAAGACGCCAGGAGATCGATGCAGCTGAGACACAACCACTCGTTCCGTCCCATTAATCACGAAACTTCCGTAGTCAGTCATTAAGGGCAATTCACCCATATAAATTTCTTGTTCTTTAATGTCTTTAATTTTTTTATCAGACGATTCTTTATCAAATAAAACAAGACGTACCCGCAGTCTTAATGCTCCGGCATAGGCTAAACCACGTAATTTGCACTCTAAAACATTAAATGGACACTCTGTTAAGCTATACGACAAGTATTCAATTAAGGCATTTCCGGAATAACTTTCCATTGGAAAAACAGAAGTAAATGCGGCGTGTAATCCCTGATTTTTACGCTCTTCTGGGTTTGTGTTGAACTGCAAAAATTCTTTATAAGAATTCAATTGCATTTCAAGCAATAAAGGCACATCGATGATGGAAGAATGCTGTCCAAAACCTTTACGAATACGCTTTCTGACGGTGTTGGTCATTGGAGAAGAATGCAATTTCTTGGAGCTAGATTTTTTCGCGGTAGGCATTAATGCACCTCAATGAAGTAGATATTAACAATGGAAACCGAATATAAAATTCTTAATATGCGCCTATAAAAAATGTGGTTTCATAAACGCATAAAGGCTGGCAACGCAAATTGCCAGCCAAAGTTTAGGAAGCTTATGTGCTATTTTATTTCGACAGTAGCACCAGCTGCTTCGAGTTTTTTCTTCATCTCTTCTGCTTCTTCTTTTTTCAATCCTTCTTTTAGATTTGCAGGAGCGCTTTCCACTAAGTCTTTCGCTTCTTTCAACCCTAAACCTGTAATTTCACGGACGACTTTAATTACAGCGACTTTATTAGCGCCAAAGCTGGCAAGAGAAACATCAAAGGAAGTTTTTTCTTCAGCAACGGCTCCGCCAGGTGCTGCGGCAGCAGCAGGTGCCGCAACAGCAGCAGCGGCAGATACGCCAAATTTGTCTTCCATTTGTTTGATGAGCTCTACAATTTCCATAACGCTTTTTTCAGAAATTGCATTCAAGATATCTTCATTAGAAATAGTCATTTTCATATTCTCCTCGTTAAAAATTTATGCGGCTTGTTTCTTATCGCGAATCGCTGCAAGAGTACGAACTAGTTTTGCATGCGGTTCAGCCAACGTTCTCACGAACTGACTGATTGGCGCTTGCATTGCAGCCATAAGTATAGAAATTGCATCGTTGCGAGACGGCAAATGCGCAACAGTGTCTAAAGCACTGGTTGGCAATAATTCGCCTTCTAATGCGATGAGCTTAACGGTTAACTTTTCATGCCCCTTCTTAAACTCTTGCACTAATCGTGCGCAAGCATTGGGCTCTTCCTTAGCAAACGCTAACACTAATGGACCAAGCATCCCTTCGCTCATGCAAGCAAAAGAAGTCCCTTCAAGGGCTTTTTTCGCCAATGTATTGCGCACTACTCGCAAATACACTCCGTCTTCTCTTGCTTTCGAACGAAGTAAATTCATTTCGCCCACTGTTAAGCCACTATAATCTGCGGCCAACGCAGAAACGGCATTAGAAGCAATTTCAGCCACATCAGAAACGATCGCTTTTTTTTGCTCTAAATTTAATGCCATTTTTTCACCTCCAAAGTTATGGTGGCCTTCACAACCTGACTTTGCAGTCATCGCTTTGAAGCAATTCACAAAAAGCCAAAATCTGTGCCGGTTACACCGTCTACGTAGGCTTTCATTATTAAGTGTAAACACGCCTACGGTCTTCGACAGTTAAGGGTCAAGAAGACCTTAACCGCGAACCATTACTGCATCACAAGTACATCACTTTAAATGCAGTGCATTCATTCGTTTCCTCAAACATCTAAGCTATTGATATCAACCATCAAACCAGGCCCCATCGTCGTGGAAAGTGTTACTTTCTTTAGGTAAACACCTTTTGATGAGCTGGGCTTAGCTTTCTTTAAAGCGGTAATCAACACTTCCAAATTTTCTTTTATTTGTTGTTGTTCAAAATTCACGCCGCCAATACGACAGTGAACAATACCGGCTTTATCTGCACGAAAACGTGCTTGACCTGCTTTCGCATTTTTCACAGCGCTTTCAATATCAGCACTGACTGTGCCCACTTTTGGGTTTGGCATCAGACCGCGAGGGCCTAAGATCGTTCCTAATTTACCAACCAAAGGCATCGCATCAGGAGAAGCAATGAGCACATCAAAATCAAAATTTTCTGCTTTGATTTTCTCGGCTAATTCTTCAAAACCCACTTCGTCTGCACCCGCTTTCTTTGCTACATCGAGATTAGCACCTTGCGTAATCACAGCTACTTTTACTTGTTTGCCTGTGCCGTGAGGTAAGACGACAGCACTTCTCACGTTTTGATCAGACTTTGTTGGATCAATGCCTAGATTCACACTGACATCGACGCTTTCAACAAATTTTGCCGTGGATAATTTTTTCAACAGTTCAATTGCTTCTAGAATCGGATAAGGTTTCTGTTCGACCGATTCTCTTATTTGTCTGACTCTTTTAGATAATTTTTTCATTATTCTGCCCCCTCTATTTCAACGCCCATGCTACGAGCAGTTCCTTCAACTGTTCGAATAGCAGCTTCTAAACTAGCGGCCGTCAAATCAGGCATTTTTATTTTCGCTATTTCCTCTAACTGTGCATGAGTCAATTTGCCTATTTTGTCGCTGTTAGGGCGAGCGCTTCCTTTTTCTTTAGCAATCGCTTTCAAGATCAAGCTAGATGCTGGAGGGGTTTTAACCTGAAAAGAGAAAGTACGATCGTCATAAACAGTAATGATGGTCGGCACTTTCATAGATTTATCTAAAGACTGGGTCTTTTCATTGAATGCTTTGCAGAATTCCATGATGTTCACCCCCTTCTGGCCTAATGCTGGGCCAACAGGAGGGCTCGGATTAGCAGCCCCAGGAGCAATTAATAATTTAATATACCCACTTGTTTTTTTTGCCATTTTTTACCTCACTGTGGGGTCAAACGCTTTATACAAAGCTCCCCCTGTTGTTTTAAAATGCAATCGAACTTGATTTAACCTTTTGCTACTTGACCAAATTCAAGTTCTACAGGCGTTGACCGTCCAAAAATCAAAACAGCCACTCGCAATCTATTTTTTTCGTAATTCACTTCCTCAACAACGCCATTAAAGTCAGCGAAGGGACCATCAATCACTCGCACCACTTCACCCACTTCATACACTGTCTTCGGTTTTGGTTTATCCACATCTTGTCGAACACGATCCACAATATCTCGCACTTCTTTATCGCTAATAGGAGCAGGGTGTTCACTCGTCCCCCCGATAAACCCAAGTACTTTCGGCACAGATTTCACCAAATGCCAAGTATCATCATTCATCACCATCTGTATCAGTACATAACCTGGAAAATATTTGCGTTCACTCGTTCTCTTTTGTCCGCGACGCATTTCAACAACTTGTTCTTTAGGAACTAAGATCTCACCAAATAGATCGTCTAATTTTGCAAGCCGAATACGTTTTTTAAGCGACTCCAACACATAAAGCTCAAAACTGGAATATGTTTGCAGCACATACCAACGCAAAGCTTGATGCTCTTTTGTATTTGATAACTCCTCTTGCGTTTTTTGATCTGCCATACGCTTAGCCCCTTGCTCCGGTCAACCACGTGATTGCCCACATGAGAAAGCTATCCATTCCCCACATAGCTATTGCAAAGATAAACACCACAACCACTACAACTAATGTAGTCTGAAAAGTCTCTTGGCGATTTGGCCATACAACTTTCCTGACCTCATTGCGACATTCTTTAAGAAACTTCCAAGCCACTCTGCCTTTATTCGTTTGAAACGCGATAAACAACGCGATACAAACAATCACAATCCAACCAACGATTTGTAACGGCAAAGGTTGCTGCACGAAATAGTAATTGGCAGCAATTCCTAACAACAAGAGAATGACAACAGAAGCCCACTTCAAACGATCACCGCGCTTCTGTAAATGCTCTCCTTTTATCGACATATCCACACAACCTTTTCGCAATCAATGGAATCAAAGCTTCTAAAAACCACCGAACCACATAACTTAAAACCAGACCGAATTAGTTAAAATGGCAGGTCAGGAGGGCCTCGAACCCCCAACCTGCGGTTTTGGAGACCGCTGCTCTGCCAATTGAGCTACTGACCTAACCACAAACTTCAAACGTTACTCGATAATTTTGGAAACGACGCCGGCACCCACCGTACGTCCTCCTTCTCGTATCGCAAATCGCAATCCAATTTCCATCGCAATTGGCGCTACTAACGTGACGTTCATCTTCACGTTGTCTCCTGGCATCACCATCTCTACTCCTTCAGGCAACACCACTTCTCCCGTCACGTCTGTCGTACGAAAATAAAACTGAGGGCGATATCCTTTGAAGAACGGCGTATGTCTTCCCCCTTCTTCCTTCGTCAAGATATATACCTCTGCTTCAAACTTCGTATGCGGCGTGATGCTCCCGGGCTTCGCTAATACTTGCCCTCTTTCTACTTCGTCTCTCTTCGTCCCTCTCAATAACACTCCTATGTTGTCTCCCGCTCGTCCTTCGTCCAGCAACTTGCGAAACATCTCAACGCCCGTACAAACGGTCTTTTGCGTGTCTTTCAATCCAATGATCTCAATCTCTTCTCCAACTTTGACCACCCCTCGTTCTACTCGACCCGTGATCACTGTCCCTCGGCCAGATATCGAAAATACGTCTTCTATCGGCATCAAGAACGGTTGGTCTATCGCCCTCTCTGGCACCGGAATGTATTCATCCATCGTCTCCACCAACTTGACGATCGATGGCACTCCTATTTCGCTCGTGTCTCCTTCCAAGGCTTTCAACGCACTTCCTACGATGATTGGTGTGTCGTCTCCTGGAAAATCATAGCTGCTCAGTAGATCTCTCACTTCCATCTCTACCAATTCCAACAACTCCGGATCGTCTACCATGTCCGCTTTGTTTAAGTACACCAAGATGCACGGCACTCCTACCTGTCTTGCCAACAAAATGTGTTCTCGTGTTTGTGGCATCGGTCCGTCTGCTGCTGACACCACCAAAATCGCTCCGTCCATCTGCGCCGCTCCCGTGATCATGTTCTTTACATAATCCGCGTGTCCGGGGCAGTCTACGTGCGCGTAGTGTCTCTTATCTGATTCATATTCCACGTGTGTCGATTGAATCGTGATCCCTCTTGCCTTCTCTTCCGGCGCGTTGTCTATCTGATCGTAATTCTTCGCCTCTCCTCCGTGCTTTTCCGCCATCACTTTCGTGATCGCCGCTGTCAACGTCGTCTTTCCATGATCTACGTGGCCGATCGTCCCTACGTTTACGTGGGGTTTCGTCCTCTCAAATTTTTGCTTCTCCGCCATCTTCGTCTCTCCTCTTCTATGTGCGTGTTAACAACTCGTAACTGGAGCCCACAACTGGAATTGAACCAGTGACCTCTTCCTTACCAAGGAAGTGCTCTACCGCCTGAGCTATGTGGGCGGCCCAATTCAGAAAATAAAACACAAAGAACCATCACGGCTTTTAACATTTTGTTTACTGCACTGGAGCGGGTGATGGGAATCGGACCCACGCTATCAGCTTGGAAGGCTGAAGTTCTACCATTGAACTACACCCGCAAATTTAGAAAAAAGGCCTATTATCAAAGCCTTACCCTTAATCGTTTCTACTGGTGGAGGGGGTAGGATTCGAACCTACGAAGGCAGAGCCGTCAGATTTACAGTCTGATCCCTTTAGCCACTCGGGAACCCCTCCCTAAAAATAAGCGGCGAATTTTGCGTTGCGCAAACTTTCATGTCAACAAGAAAACGTAATTTCTCTCTTATAATTTCAATTGGTTAGCTCGTCATCTGATAAAACACTTTTAAGCTTATTTTAAGCTTTTTTGTGATTAGATATTGGACAAAAAAACATGGAGCTGGCGATGGGACTCGAACCCGCAACCTGCTGATTACAAATCAGCTGCTCTACCAATTGAGCTACGCCAGCATTTTTGGAGCGCGCGATTGTAAAGAAAATTGCTTTGATCACAAATGGTGTTTCAAAGAAAAAAACGTGCCCACAAAGAAACGAGTAAGATGCATCACTTTCGTAGTTACATGAGTATCTCCATATGACTCTAGATCGCTATCACCGGTTTTCCATTTTTATCATTCTCTTTGCCGGTTTAGGCGGCATCTTATATGGATACGACATCGGTATTATTGCGGGTGCGCTGATCTTCATTAAACAAGAAATCGTTTTAACACACGCTCAAATCTCAACGCTCGTGGCCGCTGTTTTAGGCGGAGGATCTATCGCCATTCTCATCGCAGGACCTTTAGCAGATCGCTTTGGGCGACGACGCATGATTAGCGTTTCTGCCATCATTTTTATTGTCGGCATTCTGCTGCTTGTCTCCTCCCATCATTTCATTGGCATATTGATCGGCCGACTCATCGAAGGCATCGGTGTTGGAATCATCACAGTCATCATCCCTCTATATCTAGCCGAATCCGCCCCTTCATCCATACGAGGAATGGGCGTCACAGCTTTTCAGTTATTTCTAACGGGCGGCATCTTATGCGCTTATCTATTCTCATTGATCTTCGCACCCACACACAGTTGGCGCGCCATGTTCCTATGTTCGCTCGTACCCGCCACCCTATTAGGCATAGGTTCTTTATTAATCATCGAATCGCCTCGATGGCTATTTTTTAAGGGTAAAAAAGAACAAGCCCTGCAAGCGTTAAGCAACTCGCGTTCTGCACAAGAAACTGAACACGATGTATTTTTGATGACGCAATTAGAAATTAAAAACAACAAAAAACAGCAGAAAGAACATCTTTTTCAACGCCATATTCTTTTTCCATTTGCAATCGCCTTAGCAGTTGCTGTCTTGACACAACTCACCGGCATCAATGTTTTTCTGCAATTATCAACACTCATCTTGCAACACTCAGGGCTACACTCCAACGTGCAATCCATGCTAGGAAGCGTCAGTGTTGGTTTGGTGAATTTCGTCATTACCGCCGTTGCAATGCTCTGCATCGACCGCATAGGACGCAAACCGCTCTTGCTGATAGGAACAGGCGGCCTCACCCTTTCGTTAATATATTTAGGCGCGATTCAATATTTCCTTTCCCCTGGAACGCTCCAAGGATATTTGACCATTTCGGGCTTCATCTTCTTCATTCTCTTCTTTGCAATCGGTCCTGGCGTTGTCGTATGGCTCGCCATTTCTGAACTCATGCCGATGAGCATTCGAGGAAAAGGAATCGCCATTTGTTTATTTGCAAATTCGCTGGCATCCACCTTGTTTGCGATGATCTTTTTAAGCCTTGTAAAACAAATCGGATACGCAGGAGTCTTTTGGATGTGCGGAGGCTTCACATTCTTGTATCTGTTATTAGCGGTTTTCTTTATCCCTGAAACTAAAGACAAATCACTCGAAGAAATCGAACAGTACTTTTACGAACAACAGAGGATCTAAAGATGAAAAGGAACCTCTTTATCGGCATCGATGGCGGCGGAACAAAATGCAAAGTACGTATTGAAGATGAAAAGGAACAACTCATTGGTGTTGCGCGAGGCGGTCCTGCAAACATTTCGGTTTCTACAGAGACTGCGTGGACGTCCATACTCGATGCCATGAAAACTGCTTTAAAAGATAGTGGTATTCGCTGGCAAGATCCTACATATGAATGGCATGCAGGACTTGGTCTTGCTGGAACCGAAAACAAACATGCGGTCAAAACTTTCTTAGCCTACAACCCCTTCACCACACTAAAACTAGAGTCCGATGCATACACCGCATGCCTAGGCGCACACGATGCGCAAGACGGCGCCATTATCATTATCGGCACAGGTGTCATTGGCATGAGCATTCATGGGAAACAAATCACTCGCGTTGGCGGTTGGGGATTTCCTTGCAGCGACGAAGGCAGCGGTGCTTGGTTAGGGTTTGAAGCAGTGCGTTTAACCATACAAGCTTTTGACGGTCGCATTGAGTCTTCCCCTTTACTGGAAGCAATATTTCAAAAATTTGATCGCGATATTTTCGAACTGGTGTCATGGGCCGTTGCTTCTAAATCGACCCACTTTGCTGAAATTGCTCCTTTTGTTATACAACACCTCGATCAAAAAGATCCTTGGGCCGTACATCTTGTCAAACGTGCAGCCAGTGAAATTGATCGGTTAGCCGAAACAATGTTTACACGCTCTAAAAACAATCAATTGCCCTGCTGTTTATTCGGCGGGCTCGCTCCATTTATTGAACCCTGGTTAGGAAAAACGTTACAAGCTCGATTAACTTTTCGTAAAAACGATGCAAACAAAGGAGCAATTTTCATGATTAAAAAACACATCGGGTTTTCCAAATGATGAAAACGTTCATGGAACAAGAAGCAAAATCTGCACCAAAACTTGTCGAGAAACAGTTCGTTGAAAATAAAAAGCAACTTACCGATCTCGCACACACCCTCAAACAAAATCCTCCTCCTTTCGTCATGACGGTTGGAAGAGGAAGTTCGGATCACGCATGCACCTTCGCAAAATATTTATTTGAAACGCAATTAGGATGGCCCACGGTATCTGCCACACCTTCTGTAACAACGCTGTACCATTCTTCGCTACAGTTAAAACACGCTCTTGTCATCGGCATTTCACAATCCGGCCAGAGTCCGGACATTTGTGAAGTCATGCAAAGCGCTGCGCTCGCGGGCGCTATCACAGTGGCTCTTGTCAACGAGGTAAATTCCCCTTTAGCGCAACAAGCGCAATGGGTGATTCCTCTGAGGGCTGGAAAAGAACAAGCCATTGCAGCAACAAAAAGCTTTATCACCTCATTAAGTACACTCATTCAAATGGTCGCTTTAATCACAGAAGATCGCGCCTTTAAACAACACCTTTCATCCTTACCTTCGTTATTAACACAAGCATGGGAAATGGACTGGTCAGCGGCTATTCCATTGCTAGCCCCTATCGACCATTCGTTCATTCTAGGAAGAGGCTTTGGATTACCGATCGCCGAAGAGGCTGCTTTAAAACTGAAAGAAACATGTGCGATTCAGGCAGAAGCTTTGAGCGGAGCAGAAGTGTTACACGGACCGTTTGCACTCATTCAAAAAAACAGACCGTATTGGGTTTTCACGCAACAAGATCAAACATTGGAAAGCTTGTTAAGTCTTGCCAATAAAATAAAAACGCTAGGAGGACAAGTCATCCTAACTACGGCTGAAAAAAACAACGAAGCACAAGCTGCTTCCACTTTATTGCTGCCACTTCCAAAATCATCACACCCCATTTACGACGCTGTCTTAAACATCCAAGCCTTCTACAAAATGGCTGCTCACTTAGCCCTCGCTCGCGGGCTTAATCCAGATTCTCCTCTACACTTACACAAAATTACTGAAACAAGATAGAGAGGGTTTTATGCAATCAAGCTTCGCTTTAAAAGGCGCAACGATTTACACAGAACAAGGTCCAAAAACTCACACTAATTTGAACTTTATAGGAGAGGTTATCGAATCGATTGATACAGATTGTTCGGCCGATGAAGTCTTAACACTTCCTTCTTCTTGGCACGTTATTCCTGGCATGATCGATGCACATATTCACGGTGCTGCAAATGCCGATACGATGGATGCAACTCCGAAAGCATTACAAACAATTAGCAAAGCACTCGCAAAAGAAGGGGTGACTGGTTTTTTACCCACTACGATCACAGCAAACAATAAAGACATCGAAAAAGCTTTAATGAATGTAAAAGAAGTAATGGAGAAGCATTTAGATACAGGCGCACAAATTTTAGGGGTCAACCTCGAAGGACCTTTTCTATCGCCCGAAAAAGCGGGCGCTCAAGATGTAACGAATTTACAACTCCCACAAACCGATCTTCTTCAACGTTGGCAAACGTTATCAGGTTATGCCATTAAGATCGTAACCGTTGCCCCCGAACTTCCAGGCGCGATGTCTTTTATTCAATATCTCCGTTCACAAAAAATCATTCCATCACTCGGACATAGCAACGCATCGTATGAATTAACTAACGAAGCAATCCAAGCAGGCATAACACAAGCAACGCATCTCTTTAATGCGATGCATCGTGTTCATCATCGAGAACCGGGTAATGTCGTCGCGCTGTTACTCAATCATCAAGTAATGTGTGAAGTCATAGCAGACGGCATTCATCTGCATCCTGCCATTTTGAAATTAATTCTTACCGCTAAAACCACAGATCGAATCATTCTCATCACAGATGCCATACGAGCAAAACAATTGCCGGACGGTGAATACACACTTGGCACAGAAAAAGTGATCGTCAAAAACGAGTCCTCACGTTTTGTCGACGGAACATTGGCCGGGACTGTTTTACGCATGGATCAAGCGATGCGAAACATGATGAAATTTACAGGAAGCTCACTGAACGACATTTGCAAAATGGCCTCTGAAAATCCTGCAAAACAGCTGCAAATATTCGATCGAAAAGGAAGCCTGAGTGTCGGAAAAGATGCGGATATCGTCGTGCTTGATGATCAATTGAAAGTACAGATGACATTCGTAAAAGGGAAAATGGTTTATAAATCATAAGACGCTGTAAATCGCGTCTCTACAACGGGAATCCAAACATCGTCATTCCCAGCAGCGAAGATCCAAACACTGTCATTCCCGCGAAAGAGGGAATTCAGACATCGTCATTCCCGCTTTCGCGGGGATTGTATGTGTTAAGTCATTCGTTGACAGTCCCCTGAAACGAAACATTGCAAATTGTGTATTTAGTCATTCCTAGCTGCATCACTGAATCAATAAATTGCTAGGAGAAATGCAAATTACAACAGATCTCTTCACGTAAATTC
>JAHJDF010000021.1 GCA_018812595.1 Gammaproteobacteria bacterium | reverse complement strand
TTTTAAATTCTGCGGTGAATACGCGTCTTTTCATGCTCATTTTATACCCCCTCCGTCGATAGATGTTATCGCTTTTTTATGTCTATCTCCGTGGTCCTAATTTTGGGGGGAAGAATAATTGTCGAAGTCCTAAACCTCCATTCATCATTGAGCCTTCAAGTGATATTCTCACGCGCTTTAAATTCATCCCGTTAGACACCTTACAAAAGCGAGAACAATGATGATCGAGAAACATTACAATCCCCAACAAATAGAAACAGACATTCAACAACAATGGGAAACGGAAAAAACGTTTAAAGTCAAAGAAGACGCCCCTCGCGATCAGAAATTCTATTGCTTATCGATGTTCCCGTATCCCAGCGGAAATTTGCACATGGGACATGTGCGTAACTACACCATCGGCGATGCCATCGCGCGCTATCAACGTATGAAAGGAAAAAACGTATTGCAACCAACCGGTTGGGATGCATTTGGTTTGCCGGCCGAGAATGCGGCGATCAAAAACAAAACCGCTCCTGCTAAATGGACACGCCAAAACATCGACCACATGCGTACGCAAATGAAGCGTCTGGGTCTTGCTTACGATTGGGATCGTGAAATCGCAACCTGCGATCCAGACTATTACCGATGGGAACAATGGTTGTTTACAAAGATGTTCGAAAAAGGCTTGGTGTATAAGAAAAACTCTATCGTCAATTGGGACCCCGTGGATCAAACAGTACTCGCCAATGAGCAAGTAATTGACGGACGCGGCTGGCGCTCAGGAGCGGTCATCGAACAACGCGAAATTCCACAATGGTTTTTAAAAATTACTGCGTATGCCGAAGAACTCTTGAAAGACTTAGATCAACTCGAACATTGGCCAGAACAAGTACGCACCATGCAACGCAACTGGATCGGCCGATCAGAAGGTGTTGATATTGTTTTTGACGTGAAAGGACAAAAAGAACCTTTAACGGTATACACCACACGAGCCGATACGTTGTTTGGTGTTACCTTTATGGCCGTTGCCGCCCAGCATCCTTTAGCCAAATTCGCCGCGCAAAATAATCCTGAGATACAAGCGTTTATCGAAAGCTGCCAACACACCAAAATGGCTGAAGCAGATTTGGCGACCATGGATAAACAAGGCATTGATTCTGGATTAAAAGCGATCAATCCATACACACAAGAAGAGATCCCCATCTGGATCACCAACTACGTACTCATGGAATACGGCTCCGGTGCAGTTATGGCAGTCCCTGCACACGACCAACGGGATTTTGAGTTTGCAAAAAAATACGACCTACCGATTAAAGTTGTGATTGCGACGGAAGAAACACCGTTGAATGCAGATGCAATGCTCGACGCGATGATTGAAAAAGGTCGTTTGGTTAACTCTGGGCCGTTCACAGAAATGGCCTTCAAAGAATCGATCGATGCCATCGCGAAAGATTTAGAAAATAAAGGCAAAGGGAAGAAACAAATTCATTACCGTTTGCGCGATTGGGGCATTTCTCGCCAACGTTATTGGGGCGCACCGATTCCGATGATTCATTGTGATACCTGCGGAGATGTGCCTGTTTCTGAAAAAGATTTACCGGTGAAACTCCCTGAAAACGTAGCGTTTGAAGGAGTCACCTCACCCTTAAGCAAAATGCCTGAGTTCTATCAAACAACTTGTCCGAAATGCGGCAAACCCGCACGACGAGATACGGATACGTTTGATACGTTCATGGAATCTTCTTGGTACTACGCACGCTTCGCTTGTCCGGATCAAGACAAAGCCATGTTTGATGAACGCGCAAATTATTGGACGCCGGTGGATCAATATGTTGGCGGCATTGAGCACGCGATTTTGCATCTACTCTATTCGCGTTTTCTGCACAAAGTGATGCGCGATTTTGGATTGCTGAATTCGGATGAACCGTTCACGCGATTACTCACGCAAGGCATGGTGTTGAAAGACGGATCCAAGATGTCGAAGTCCAAAGGCAATACCGTAGATCCTCAAGCATTGATCGATCAATACGGCACAGACACCGGGCGTTTCTTTATTATTTTCGCGGCGCCTCCAGAGCAGTCTCTGGAATGGTCAGATAAAGGGGTAGAAGGTTCGTTCCGTTTTCTAAAGCGTGTTTGGAATTTGGCAGCCGAATGGGAAGACGTCATTCAAAAAACGCACGCTGTTGTGAATAACACGTGGAAACCACAAACAACAGCAATGCAACAAATACGACGAGATATTCAAGCAATTTTGAGGCAAGCGAATTTTGATATGGAGCGACAACAATTTAATACGGTCGCTTCTGCCTGCATGAAGATCGTAAATTTGTTGGGGGAAATACAAAAAGATCAGGATCAAGAAAAACATTGTTTCATGCATGAAGGGTTGTCGATATTGCTCCGGCTGCTCTATCCCATTACGCCGCACATCACGACGCATCTGTGGAAGCAGTTGGGATATACCCCTGTGCTTGCTAATGCTGATTGGCCTTCTGTGGACGATGCAGCATTAACGACAGACAGCATTGAATACATGATTCAAATTAATGGGAAACTACGCGGATCGATCGTGTTGCCAACGCAAGCTTCTCGCAAGGAAATCGAAGCGGCTGCGTTAAAGCACGAGAAAGTTGCTTCGTTTGTGGAAAGGAACGCTGTGAAAAAGATCATCGTTGTTCCACAAAAATTAATTAACGTAGTGGTGTAAGCAACTGTTCCGTCATTCTTAGCTTCGGCGCTCTGTCGTCATTCCCGCGAAGGCGGGAATCCAGACATACTACGTCCTAGATCCCCGCTTTCGCGGGGATGACGATTGGCCAGATCCCCGCTTTCGCGGGGATGACGATTGGCTAGATCCCCGCTTTCGCGGGGGTGACGATTGGCCGGATCCCCGCTTTCGCGGGGATGACTGTGTTTTAAATGATGACTGTGTTTTAAATGATGACGGTGTTTTAAATAAGGAAACCGCATGAGAAACATTTCTAGAATTTTTGTAATACTCGGCTGTTTATTGCTTTCCGCCTGCGGATTTCAATTGCGCGGCAACATGCCAATGCCGCCTCAATTACATACGCTGTATATCGAAAGCCAAGCGCCATACGACAGCCTGATGCGCCAATTAAAAACAGCTCTCAAACGTTCTGGTATTCGTTTGGTCAATGCGCCCAATTTAGCTCCTATGACTTTGCAGATCACAAATGAAAATGTCTCATACAATCAAACCAGTATCGGCAACTCGCAAAACACTCGTGATTACTCTGTGAACTACAGCGTGCAATACGTTTTACAAAATGCAAAAGGAAAGACGCTTTATGCGCCTTCCATGCTCAGCGCACAAAAAACCATTACCTTGAATGCGCAAGAAGTCATTACCAGTAGCAATAAATACAACGACGCCGTACGTGATTTACAAAACGACCTAGTCCCCAAACTTTTATTCCAGCTTTCATCCCCTGACGCGGTCAAAGCACTTTCCAAACAGGCACAACACAAGTGATATGAAAATCTATCCTGAACAACTGGAACAACAGCTGCGTCAAACGATTCACCCCGTTTATCTCGTATGTGGAGATGAACCATTAATCGTCAATGAAATGGGAAAGAACATTCGCAAACATGTAAAAGAAAAAGGATTCACCGATCATCAAATTTTTCACGTCACGCCAAATTACAACTGGGAACCTTTTTTAGAATCCTCACACGCTTTGTCTTTATTTTCTGAACAAGCGCTGTTTGAACTTCGCCTTACAGCAAATAAATTAACGGTTGCTGCTCGAAAAATTTTAGAAAGTTATGCAGAAAATACTCCAAAAGACAAAGTGCTTCTGATCTTGGCCAACCGCTTGGACAAAAGTGAACAAAACACGAAGTGGTTCAAATCACTCGTGCAAAAGGGGCTTTTCGTGCAAGTCTGGCCTATCAGTCGACAACAATTACCTCGCTGGATTCAGCAACAATTGCAAAAACACCACATACAAGCCAATACAGACGCCGTGCGCTTTTTAGCGGAATACACCGAAGGGAATTTACTTGCTACTCAACAAGAAATAGAAAAATTGTCGTTGCTATTTCATGACAAGAAAATCACAGAACGGGATCTAATGGATTCCGTAAACGACAATGCGCGATTCAATGTGTTTGCGCTAACAGATGCCATGCTCAAAGGAGATATGAAACGATCATTAAAAATTTTAAATGCACTCAAAAGCGAAGGCACAGAAACAATTTTGATTTTATGGGCGCTTACAAAAGAGATTCGCACACTGTTGTCGATGCAACAGGAAATCAAGAAAGGTTCTTCGATTTCTCAAGTTCTACAGCAATGGCATGTGTTAGAGAAAAAAAAACCATTGGTGCAAACCGCTCTAAAAAAATACAACTTGCACAGCCTTATGCAGGCATTAAAAAAAGCTGCAACAATCGATCAAAGCATCAAAGGTTTGAAAAAAGAGAATGTATGGGATTCATTAGAACAACTGTTATTGATCACCATCAATGCCCCAGCGTAGGCGATCGTCATCTCCGCGAAAGCTAAGGATCCAGAGTTAATATATTTCTTCTCTGGATCTTTAGCCTTCGCGGGGATGACTTGGAAAGAAAGTAGAAAAAACGAATGAACAAACAACAACGAACAGGTATCGGAATATTGGGCGGGACTTTTGACCCTGTGCATTTTGGGCACCTGAAATTAGCTGAATTTGTTTATGAACGGTTACCGCTTCAAGAAATCCGATTTATTCCGTGCTATCAACCGGTCCATCGAGAACAACCTGCTGTTAATGTCATGCAACGTCTTGAGATGTTGAAAATCGCGTTAAAAACAGAAAAACATTGCGTACTAGATCTAAAAGAAATAGAGCGCAAAGGTCCCTCTTACATGATCGAAACGCTCATCTCTTTGAGACACGACTATCCAAAACAACCCCTATATCTCATCCTCGGAGCAGATGCTTTTGCGAAGATAGACTCATGGCATCGTTGGGAAGAATTACTGCAGTTCACACACATCGTTGTCGTAAACCGCCCACAGACTCCTGTGAGGTTTAATGCTGTCATTCAACATTTGATGCAAGAACACATGATCACGAATCTAGATGAATCATCGACACGCCTACATGGAAACATCATTCAGCTGTCGATGCCCGCCATACCAATTTCAGCCACCGAGCTTCGCAACACCATCGCAAGAAACAAGAAACCAAAAAACGCATTGTCTGAAGCGGTTTGGAAATACATTCAAGAAAACAATCTCTACCGATAAAGATCATTTTGCATCTTCGTGCAAGGAGCTGCAGCAATCCGATTTTTTAAAGACATTGATAACGTGTAATTGATTTATTTTTCTTCCGTCATTCCAGCGAAAGCTGAGAATCCAGAATTGATACATATATCTTTTCTGGATTCCAGCAAGCAGCTAGAAAAGGGACCTGGATCCTTAGCTTTCGCGGGGATGACGAACCGCAGATACTTATCGTATTTCTCAGCCATATCATTTGCTCCACATTGGTAATAGTGGACAACTAGACGCCCACTAAAGCCAAACAGTTCTCACCCCTAGACCGCTTAATGCGTCCTTACAGAGCTGTAGTCCTCGCTGGCTTTGATGGGATGAACGTATGGCCCAAACCAATCTCTAAAGAAAATGGAATGCAACGTTTTGTTGGGTTCACTGCCTTTGATGATGATGGCAATGTTGCGAGTGTCATAAAAGTAGCCCCACTGCCAATTGCCCGTACCGACCCAACTTAAATTGTGATCAATCACCATGTATTTGCAGTGCTCCACCCGCGCATATTGAATGGCTTTGTGTTGATAAAGCGGCAATAAGCTGTATTTGATTTCCACGTTCGGAATCACTGACAAACTTTTTAGATAATCAATTCCGGGCTTCTTTAATGCCCAATTAGAAACAATCAGCTTCAAATGCACGCCTCGCCCCGCAGCAGCACGAATCGCATTATCAAGCGTCGCCCAATAGCCTTTTTGCTGGTATCCGGCAGCGGGTGAATACACCAACACTTGCATCAAAATTTGATGTTGCGCTTGCTTCATCAATTGCACGAATTGTTTCAACTCCCAATCTACGCCCATCGGCAATAACGACTTTGGACTAAAGGCGGGATGGATCACTAACAACTCGTGTTGATGCTGCAACACAATGGGGTTTTCAACAGTGACAAGAGGAGTCGTGGCGTATTTATAAAGCAAAAACCGATGCTGATTAACGTCCTTTGTTTCGCACAACGCCCAATCCAAATTAAAGACCTGCAAAATAGTCTGCGCTAACGCACGGTTACGAATTCGAACACCAATTTCGTGAATTTGATCCAATGCACGCCAATCAAAATTCGAACTGCCTACAAAACTGTCTTCGTCGTCCACAACAAAATATTTAGCGTGCATGACACCGCCCGTGAGCGCGTTCATTGGGAGCACACGAATGGTGATATTGGGCTGCCCTTCCAATAATTGAGCCGTCGGTTTGCTTTGATCGTAAAAAGCGCCGTCCAAAATAATGCGTACTTTGACACCGCGTTCGGCCGCTTTCTTTAAAGCAAAAATGACGGGATCCATAGAAGAATGTGGCGCATCTGTTAAATAAAAAGCACCTAAATCAATTGTCTTTTTTGCTTCATTTAACATATCCAGCCAAACCGTTTGCGTACGGCGCACATGCGGTTGGCCGTAAATCGTGTCTTTTGGCACGCTTTCGATTAATTCAAAATTGGAGTGAATCGTCGGTGTTTGTATCGCCGCTTCTAAAGGAAAAACAAAAACGCACAAACACAAAAAAATAAAAATTTTCTTCATCTTTCATATCCTTTTATTAGATTTCTGACGTATACCGTAGCAACTGTATCGTCATACTCACCCCTGTCATTCCTAGGTGCAGTGGAAATCCAGGTCAACTCTGGATCCCCGCCTTCGCGGGGATGACGGAACCGAAGCCTTCGCGGGGATGACGGAACCGAAGCTTTCGCGGGGACGACGGAACCGAAGCCTTCGCGGGGACGACGGAACCGAAGCTTTCGCGGGGACGACGGAACCGAAGCCTTCGCGGGGATGACGGAACCGAAGCCTTCGCGGGGATTGTATGTGTCAACTAATTCGCTGACAGATTTTCTTTAAATTCTTTGGGAGTTTTCCCTCCAATTCCTTGGTGAGGTCGGTGCTCGTTGTAGTAAATTAAATAT
>JAHJDF010000020.1 GCA_018812595.1 Gammaproteobacteria bacterium | reverse complement strand
TCCGGTAATTTTTTTTCAGCTATTTCTATTTGATCTTTTTTTTGCTTTAAAAGCAGTGCAAATTTTTCAGGATATTCTGCTTTGATTACTCGGCGTGATCCACGCCCTTTGGAAACTTGGTTGATGAGGCCTTTTTTCGACAAATAATCGATGTTCATGTGAACGGTTGCTCGGTTAATGCCTGTCAATTCAGAAATTTCCAAGACCGTTGAAACGTCGCCTTGCAGTAGGGCAAAGTAAATGGCCATTTCATTTTCAGATAATCCAAATTGTTCCGAATATTTTGAACATTATTTATCGAAAATATGGGGGTATTTTTTTATCCTGAAAATCCTGTGCTAATGGCCGTCTATCTCCTTACGTGACAAGATAATGCCTTATTTCGTACAGAGGATAAGCATCATGACGGATTCGCAACGTTGGTTTTTGGTTTTTGGCCTTTTGTTAACAGCGGGACTGATTTATTTATTGGCTCCTGTATTAACCCCGTTTCTGATTGCTGCATTGTTAGCTTATCTTTTTAATCCACTCGTAGACCGTTTAACGCGTTGGCACGTGCCTCGCATTTTTTCGGTGACGGTCGTTTTCGTCTTTGTCTTGCTTTTGGTTTCTCTTCTTGTCCTGCTTTTTGTGCCTATTTTGCAATACCAGCTCAATGAGGCGATCAAAGAAATTCCGGCGATTAATCAGTGGTTAGGACGAGTGATTTGGCCGTGGGTGAATGATCACTTTCACGTTCAATCTTTGGATTTGAGCCATTTGCAAAACAATTGGATGAACTATTTTGAAAAGAGTAGCGGAATCATTACGCAAATTTGGAAAACTCTTTCCGCTTCCGGCATTGCGGTCGTCGCGTTTTTAGTGAATTTGATTTTAGTGTTCGTTGCTACGTTTTATCTGTTGTGTGATTGGAAGGCGGTGACACAAGCCATGATTAACTTATTACCTCGTGCACGTTCTGAACAAATCGTTTCGTTGATGAAAGAGTGTGGTGATGTGTTGTCGTCATTTTTCCGTGGTCAATTGTTGGTGATGATTGGTCTTGGATTAATGTACGGTATCGGTCTTTGGATCATTGGAATGGATGTTGGCATTTTGATTGGAGTCTTAGCCGGACTCGTTAGCATTGTTCCTTATTTAGGCTTTTTTATCGGCATTCTGTTGGCGCTCTTAATTTCACTCATTCAATTCCATACCTGGATCCATTTGCTCGGAGTTGTCATTGTCTTTTGTGTGGGGCAGTTGACAGAAACGTTTGTGCTCACACCTTATTTAGTCGGTGATCGAGTGGGGTTACATCCTTTATTGGTGATCTTTTCAGTTTTGGCGGGTGGGCAATTGTTTGGTTTTGTCGGTGTACTGTTAGCGGTTCCTGTGTCTGCCGTCATTATGGTATTTTTGAAGCGGTTAAGAACCCTGTATCAATAATAATGAGTTATAAAAAATGAGTACGCAGTTAACTTTTGGCCTTTCTCTTCGTGACGATGCAACTTTTTCCAATTTCTATTGCACTGAGGAAAATCGGTTGATGCTGACGCATCTAAAATCGAGTGCGATGGGAAGAGGGGAGCGGTTTATTTATTTGTGGGGCAATCAGGGAGTTGGGCGTTCTCATTTATTACAAGCCAGTTGCCAATCGGCGCATCAAGTTGGGTTAACGTCTTTGTATTTGCCACTGAACGAATTGCAAACACTTCAATGCAGTATTTTGGATGGCTTAGAAGCATTGCATTTAATTTGTGTGGATGATTTTCAGAAAATTGCAGGGAACAGAGAATGGGAAGTTGCTTTTCTTGATTTCTACAATCGCATGCAAGAAGCCCACAAAAGATTAGTGGTTGCTGCAGACGCCAAACCGAAAACACTTGCTCTTGGGTTGCCAGATTTGGTTTCTCGTCTTTCAAGTGGAAGCATGCATGTGGTGCATGGGCTTTCAGATGAACAAAAGATGGAAGCACTAATTTTAAGAGCAAATGCGCGGGGCATGCGGATAAACGAGGAAGTGGCTAAGTTTTTATTCCGCAGATTTCCACGTGATATGCGTTCACTGTTTGACGCATTAAATACACTCGATAGAGCATCATTAGCCGCACAACGAAAAATCACTATTCCTTTCGTCAAAGAAATTCTTGGTCTCTAAATACCATGCTTCGCATCCGTCATTCCCAGCTGCTTTTTGGAATCCAGAAAAGATATATATCAATTCTGGATCCTTAGTTTTCACGGGGATGACGGAGCGTATCTGGAGAGGGGGATGAAGGATGTACAGCACATGACATCTAAATCTTCGTCTATATAATCCATCGCCCGTTTAACATTACAAAAATAAGGAAATCATGATGTCAGAAATTACCAATATTTATTCCAGAGAAGTTTTAGATTCTAGAGGCAATCCCACTGTAGAAACGGAAGTGAAATTAGCTTCCAATGTGACTGCTCGGATTAGTGTTCCTTCAGGTGCGTCTACAGGGTCTCGTGAAGCCTGTGAATTGCGTGATCAAGATCCAAAACGTTATAACGGAAAAGGCGTCCTGAAAGCAGTTGGTAATGTGAATGGAGAAATGAAACAAGCATTGCTTGGGCACGATGTGACAGAACAAGCAAATATAGACCATACATTGATTCAACTAGATGGCACTGAAAACAAAGAACGATTGGGGGCGAATGCGATTCTGTCTGTCTCGCTTGCTTGCGCGAAAGCCGCAGCCCTTGAACGAGGATTACCTTTGTTTCGTTATTTGGGTGCCGATGCTCCTTTCCTGATGCCGCTTCCTATGATGAATGTCATTAATGGCGGCGCGCACGCGGACAACGATGTGGATTTTCAAGAATTCATGATTACCCCTTTGGGTGCTCCAAATTTTCATGAAGCGGTGCGTTATGGAGCAGAAGTGTTTCATGCATTAAAAGCGGTGCTGAAAAAACGTGGATTAAGCACAGCGGTAGGAGATGAGGGCGGTTTTGCGCCAAATTTGTCTTCCAATGCAGAAGCTATCGAGATGATTTTGTTAGCTATTGAATCTGCTGGATACAAAGTGGGAGAAGATGTTGCGTTGGCATTAGATACAGCCAGCTCAGAGTTTTATAAAGACGGTAAATACCATTTGATTCCTGAAAAGAAGCAGTTGTCTTCAGAGGAATTGGTCGATTATTTCGAAAATTGGGTGAATCAATATCCGATTGTTTCGATTGAAGACGGTATGGCGGAAGACGATTGGAACGGTTGGAAAATATTGACAGAACGTCTTGGTAAAAAAATTCAATTAGTCGGTGATGATGTGTTTGTAACAAACACCAAGATTTTTGAACGTGGGATTCAAGAGGGAATATCCAATGCCATTTTGATCAAACCGAACCAAATTGGCACACTGACGGAAACCATTGCAGCCATCAATATGGCAAAGAAAGCAAATTATCGAACCGTGATTTCACATCGCTCTGGAGAAACAGAAGATACAACCATTGCTGATTTAGCGGTTGCGACACGTGCAGGACAAATTAAGACGGGTTCATTGAGTCGTTCTGAACGTATTGCAAAATACAATCAATTGATGCGGATCGAAGAACGATTAGACGATCAAGTAGAGTTCTTTGGTCGACAAATTTTGATGGAAAAAGAATAGAAGGTTGTAACGACCGTTTTTTCTCCTAATCTTTATAAAGACGCGCTTTGGCGCGTCTTTTTTCGTTATTTTGAGACGTGATGAATCGCGTCTCTACGTTTGTTTGGAGTAATAAATCATGAGCGCTGAGTTGGAATTCGCAAATTTAACGGAAGCGGAATTTCATAAATTGTTGCAATTCTCAATTCGAGAATATGCTCAAAATCTATTTCAATACAAAGAATGTGATACGAAAACAAAGGCAACTATCACAGCGAAAAAAGAAATCTTATCGTATGTGCCGAACGGGCTACATTCTATGGGGCATTTCATCTACAAAATCGTCGATCAAACAAAGGACATGGGATACATCTGGTTTTCTTTTTATAAAAGAGAACAGCACGATCCTTTGCAGATTTTTCTAGCTTACATTCATATTTTTCCTTCATTTCGCCGCAAAGGATTAGGTTCCAAAGCGTTACAGTTGATGGAAAAACAGGTGAGAAAAATGGGGATTAATAAAATCGTGTTCTATGTTTTTAAAGACAATCAAGCCGCTGTCGATTTTTATCTCAAAAACGGTTACCAAATGTTGAAAGAAACCAACGGGTATGGGGCGAAGAATCAAAGCAGCAGGTGTCAAATGGGTAAGGAATTAGAGGCGACAAAATTGTAGCAACTGTATCGTCATTCTTGGCTGCTTTTTGGAATTCAGGAAAGAGATATATCAATTCTGGATTTTAAGCTTTCGCGGGAATAACGGGGGCTAGAGCAATACAACAGGGTTGTTACAAAAAATAGAAGAGTCGTTATTTGCTTGTTACGGATCGATTGCATGATGGCGACGTTTGAAATTACTAAAGAGGTTATAAATCATGCGTAAATTAATTGTTAGTAGTGCTTTGTTAAGCGCTTTGCTTGTGTTCTCTTCGATGGGGTATGCAGCTTGCTGGACAAAAATCGTGAACGAAAGAGTGGGGCATCATCGCTATGTAAGAAAAGTGGTGCGTGTTTGTTCTCCGCATCACAGACATTGGCGGCCACATCCAAGACCAATGCCAAGACCGTTTCCTCCCTTCTATCCACATCCAAGACCGATGCCAAGACCAATGCCACCACATCATCATGGCAATCATGGTCATTTTCGTATCGTCATTTTCGGTCATGCTCATTGATGTGTCGTAGGCCAATGTCATCCCCGCGAAAGCGGGGAGGAAGGCCTTCCATCCCTATCTTCCAAGAGACGAGGCAGGCGGATTGCAAGCCATATCGATGCGAACGGCAATAACTGGCTTTCTTTCTAATCTCTCCTATGATTTTCGCTGTTACCCTCATTGTGGCAGAATCAAGTTGACCGCGAGGCTTAAACCTTCAAAACGAGAATACAAAGATGTTTGAACGGCTTGAAATAAAAAATTGGGAAGAGAAAGACAGGACGAGTTTGCTAACAACTGCACAGAAGTTGATTAAAGATGGAAATGTCGATAACGGATCGTTACTGCATCGAGACCTCGTAGAAACATTATTAAACTACATAAAATGTAATGATTTTTATTTAGCTTATTCCGATGGTTCGACGGAAAGTGAAAATAGAGAGAAATACACTGTCTATAGAGTTACAAAATGGTGGCGCGAGACATTCCATGACATGAAATTATCTCAAAAGAAATTGGCGATTGTTTGTGCTGCACTTACTGCATTAAAAACTCACTTAGGTGATGCATATGCTAAAGAGATCTTTTGGCATGTTCGTACAGCACTTGAGGCTGCTAGAACAGAGGTGCTGGATTTTGGCTCGTTCGGAAAAAATGATGCTCTTATGTCATCAGGAACTTTGGAGAGCATGTTAAAAAAGTTAAATAAGAATAAAAAAAAGCGTTTTTTTTCAGGTTTAACAGTACATTCACGGGCGCTATCGCTATATACAAATGCTTTTATACCAGCAAGAGTGTCTCATCGACCCAAATGAATACGACTACCGCATCTATTCCCATGAAAACTATTGGGCCTTTGAAAATCACAGGCTCGATCCTCAATGAATCTATTCATGTGCCTTTGGCTACCTTTGAAACGCCTTTGTGGCCGAGTGTGCAGCGAGGAGCAAAAGTATCGATGGCATGCGATGGGATTGCCGTCACAATTGCGCAAGAACGCATGACGCGTTCGGTTATTTTTGAAGCATTTTCGGCGCAGGAAGCAAGTCGTGTTGCCCAAGCATTAAATGCGCGACGTTCGGAACTGGTACAAGTTGTGCAAGAGACCAGTCGCTTTGCTCAATTCATTGATTTGCATTTCCAAATCGTGGGCTCTCTTTTGTATGTGCGCTTTGAATTTCTAACAGGCGATGCATCCGGGCACAACATGGCCACCAAAGCCTCTGACCATCTTATGCAATGGATTTTGGATCAGTATCCCGCATTGCGTTATGTGTCCGTGTCTGGAAATTACTGCACCGATAAAAAAGTCTCTGCAGTGAATGGCATTTTAGGTCGAGGAAAATACGTGATTGCGGAACTCACCATCCCTCGTGAAATTTGTCAGCGTTTCTTGCGGACGACCCCAGAGCAAATAGTGGATTTGCATATAAAGAAAAATTTGATTGGGACTATGTTGGCCGGCGGTTTGCGCAGTGCGAATGCGCATTTTGCGAATATCTTGCTGGCGGTGTATTTAGCAACAGGTCAAGATGCTGCGAATATCATCGAAGGCTCGCAAGGTTTTGTGCACACTGAATGTCGATCTGATTCGCTATACTTTTCTGTGACATTGCCGAATGTGATTGTTGGAACGGTAGGGAATGGAAAAGATCTTGATTTCGTCCAAAAAAATCTTCAAGCGATGGGTTGTCTTGACGAGCGAGCCACTGGAGAGAACGCACGGCGTTTAGCAGCAATCACGGCAGCTGCGGTATTGTGTGGTGAGTTGTCGTTACTCGCCGCATTGACGAATCCAGGAGAATTAGTGCGGAGTCACCTCGTCCTTGAAAGATAAAAACGATGTTGAGCTGTTGTTATTCCTGGAAAGGTATTTTTTCGTCATTCCCGCGAAAGAGTTTTTCGTCATTCCCGCGAAAGCGGGAATCCAGTATGTGGATCCCCGCTTTCGCTGGGATGACGGTTAGAGGTTAGGGATGACGGTTAGAGGTTAGG
>JAHJDF010000019.1 GCA_018812595.1 Gammaproteobacteria bacterium | reverse complement strand
TGCCGTCGGCAGCGGCGTGATAATACAACCGATCAAAAATGCTTCCCCACGTTTCAACAATACATAGCTATCTCCTAGTTGCACGCGGCCTGCGCGCAGGCTTTTTACTTCCCAACCTTGCAAAGCCAATCCCGCTTCAAAACGTTGATCGATGAAGTAATCGTGCTTCGCTTTTTTATTGATCGTGATAGTAGAGTTTGTTGTTGTGCTCATTGTTTTTTAGTCCAATTAAGAAAACTTAATAATCCATTTTTTTTAAACCGAAAATATAGCAGATAAATGAAGCATCTTTTTGCAACTCTATTTCTACATGCTATATTTTTTTCTCCTTAAACATTTCAATTTTTTGGTGCTCCGATGAAATCAGTACATCTCACACAAAGGGTTTTTACTCACTAACTAATCCCGTTAGCGATCCCTTGTTTCATTTTTTTCTATCTATTTTTTTGTGAGATGTTGTCATGAATTCTTCTAAATTTTCATTAGTGCTGTCTGAACTCAGGCAGTCTATCCATATCGCTCTTCCTTTGGTTGTTACATACGTTGTGCAGTCATCGAGTTCCTTTGTGACTACTTTGATGATGGCGCATTTGGGTAAAGTCGAGTTGGCGGCGATCAGTTTGGTGTGGAATCTGTATATCACCGCGATTATCTTTTTTATTGGCATTTTAAGTTCTGTGAGCGTCTTAATTGCGCAACAACGGGGTGCCAAAAAAGAAAGCGATATCAATACCATTGTTTCTCAAAGCTTTGTGTTGAGTGTTTTCTTGGTGATTCCTTTAATGCTTGTGTTTTGGCTGGTGCCACCCGCCTTGCGATGGAGTGGTCAAGACCCACAAGTTATTCGATTGGTGGCAGAAACGCTCTATGCGTTGAATTGGAGCATGTTTCCACTGGCTTGTCTGATCGTAATGACGCAGTTTCTGATCGGATTAGAAAAAACGCGTTTGGTACTGTTTATCAATATCTTACAAATTCCTTGTGAGATTGGTGTCAACTACGTTTTGATTTTCGGCAAATTCGGTTTTCCAAAATTTGGAATTGCGGGACTTGGATACAGTTATTCGATCGTTTTTACTCTAGCTGCCTTGGTGATTGGTGTATCTATTGCACGTTCTTCTTTAGGTAAGCGGTATCGTATTTTTTCTAACCTCTGGATGCTGAATAAAAAATATCTATTGGAATTATTCCGCGTTGGTTGGCCGATTGGGTTCATGCTTGTTATTGAAGTGGCGTTTGGAGTTGCGATAGCGTTTTTGATGGGGCGTATCGGTGTGGATGCGTTAGCAGCCCATCAAATAACCATGCAGTATTGGAGCCTTTCCATGAACGTTTATTTCGGCTTTTCTGAAACGATAGCTATTCGTGTGGGATATGAAGCCGGTGCGAATAACCCGGAAGGGATGCGACGTGCGTACTATGTCAACTTGGGTTTAAGTTTGTTCTGTGTGCTGGTTATTTCTCTGCTCTTTTTTGTATTTCCAGAACACATGATTGCGCTGGATATCAATCTGCATTTGCCAAAATATGCTGCTGTCGTGCATTGGGCAGAGATCTTTCTTGCAATCTGTGCCTTTTATCAGGTGTTTGATGCGGTCCGTTGGCTTGCGATTGGCGCTTTGAGAGGCCTCAAAGACACTACTTATCCCATGGTGGTTTCAGGGATTATCTTTTGGTTTGTTGGATTACCGTTTGGATATTGGTTAGATCGCACAATGCATTTAGGCGGTGCCGGTTTGTGGTGGGGCATGTTCACAGGAGGAGTACTCGGCATGTTTATTTTAACGAGACGTTTTTATCGTTTGGAAAAGCAAGTGGATTTGGTCCAATTGGTGACATAAAGAAACGTATCAACTGTATTGTCGTGTCCGCGAAAGCGCTCAATCGTCATCCCCGCACGGTTCCCCATCGTCATCCCCGCGAAAGCGCTCAATCGTCATCCCCGCACGGTTCCCCATCGTCATCCCCGCGAAAGCGCTCAATCGTCATCCCCGCACAGTTCCCCATCGTCATCCCCGCGAAAGCGCTCAATCGTCATCCCCGCACAGTTCCCCATCGTCATCCCCGCGAAAGCGGGGATCCAGTCATTCCATTATTTTCTGGATTCTTAGCTTTCGCGGGAATGACGAATGACTAGCTTCCGCGGGAATGACGGGGTGGGGTTGGATCTGCATCGAAGCGGAGATGACTTGCAGCAGCCCCTTAATTCGCGCTTGCATTCAAGGGGGAGAATATAGATTCTCCCCCTTGAAAATTCCCTATCGTATTTGGTTAGGATTCCTCTATTTCTCGTGAGCTGTTGTCATGAATTCCTCTTCTAAATTTTCATTAGTGCTAACCGAACTCAAGCAATCCCTCCATATCGCTTTTCCTTTGATCGTAACGTATGTCGTGCAGGCGTCGAGTGCCTTTGTGGCCACTTTAATGATGGCGCGTTTGGGTAAATTCGAGTTGGCCACTGTCAGTTTAGTGTGGACGTTATACCTCACAGTGACCGTTCTTTTTGCAGGGGTTTTTAGCCCCGTGAGTGTCTTAATCGCACAACAGCGAGGGGCGAAGCAGGAAGAGGATATTCCTATCATCATCTCCCAAAGTTTTGTTCTAAGCCTTCTATTGTCGATTCCGCTGATGATTCTGTTTTGGGCAGCGCCATTTATATTACGGTGGAGCGGTCAAAACCCTCAAGTTGTTCGATTGGCGACAGAAATGCTCTATGCCTTGAGCTGGAGCATCTTCCCATTGGCTTGCAGTATCGTGATGACGCAATTTTTGATCGGATTGGAAAAGACGCGTTTGGTGCTGTTGATCAATATCTTGCAAGTTCCTTGTGAGATTGTTGTGAACTACGTTTTGGTCTTCGGCAAATTTGGTTTTCCAAAACTGGGGGTCTCAGGGCTTGGGTACGGGTTTACGACTATCTTTATCTTAGTGGCTACGGTTCTTGCGATTTCCATTTCGTACTCTTCTTTAGGCAAACGGTATCGAATTTTTTCTCACCTGTGGGTGTTGAATAAAAAGTATCTGTTTGAGTTGATGCGAGTCGGTTTACCTATTGGAGGCATGCTGGCTATAGAGGTTGGATACGGTTTAGCCGTTGCATTTTTAATGGGTCGGATCGGTGTGGATGTGTTAGCGGCTCACCAAATCGCCATGCAATATTGGAACCTTTCCATCAATGTGTATTTTGGATTCTCCGAAGCAACGGCTATTCGAGTGGGGTATGAAGCAGGTGCGAACAATCGAGTAGGGATGCAGCGTGCATATTTTGTGAATTTGGGGTTAGGGCTGTTTTACGTGCTAATTGTTGGATTTTTCTTCTTCTTTTTCCCGGAGCATTTAATCGCGGTAGATATTAATCCGCAGTTGCCAAAATATGTGGTTGTCGTGCATTGGGCAGAGATCTTTCTCGCAATTTGTGCCTTTTATCAATTTTTTGATTCCTCACGTTGGATTGCGATCGGTGCTTTGAGAGGACTCAAGGACACCACGTTTCCCATGTTGGTTTCAGGCATTATCTTTTGGTTCATTGGATTGCCTTTTGGGTATTGGTTGGTTCGTGTCACGCATTTAGGTGGCGCTGGTTTGTGGTGGGGAACGTTTATTGGCGGTGTGATCGGATTATTCATTTTAACGCGACGTTTTTATCACACAGAAAAGCGAATCGATTTAGCAAAATTGGTGTCGTAAAGTCATTCCCTCGCATTCCTCCGTCATTCCCGCTTCGCTGTGAATCCAGTTCTCCGTCATTTCCACGTAGACGGGAAAATTTAAGCATGTCGTGCGAGCTCTGTTTCTTAAACCGTTTTTCTGTACCATTGCGCGCCATTCGTTTCAGTATTCATTGAAGAGGAAAGGTTATGCGGATTCTGTTTTTAGTTTTGAGCGTGTTGTTGTTGAGCGCTTGTGTGTACCAAGCTCCGATTCAACAAGGCAATGTGATCAATGACAGCGCTGTAGCGAAATTGCATCGAGGCATGACGACGAGTCAGGTCAAAAAGCTCATGGGCGATCCTTTATTACAAAACACTTTCTCCGATAATCGATTGGAGTACGTATACACCTACCAACCCCCACATCGTTCGATGACGGGTGAAAAAGTCGTCTTAACGTTCAGACATGGACGCTTAGTTCGGATTGAGTAGTTGAAAGTTCATGATGATAAACGTACAGAAAAACGACTTTTATCCTGATTTGCAGACTTATCTTTTGAAGAACAAAGTTGAAGCTGAAATCTTGGATTTACATGTTCCAATGAAAACAGCTCAGGCAGCAGCAGATCAATTACAGGTCGCGATCGCACAAATTATCAAATCCATTCTGTTGATTTATAAAAAAACAAAAGAACAAAAAGAATATGTATTGGTTGTTCTGCCAGGCGATGCGTCGGTTGATTTGCAGAAATTAGCGGATTTAAAAGGGTGGAATAAAAACAAAATATCCTTTGCTAATAGTGACGCTGTATTACAACACACCGGTTTCCCTGCGGGTGGGACGCCTCCTATCGGTCATAAAGAACCTTTGGCGGTAGTTATGAATAAAAGGTTATTGGATTTAGATGTTGGATATGCCGGGGGTGGAAAACCCGAATGGTTGTTAAAGATTTCCCCTAAAGAGATTCAACGTTTGACCTGCGCTCAGTTACTGTAAGTGGGTCATTAGCGGTTTCTACTCCAACATCTCTTTTGCATGCGAGAGAGTTTGTTCAGTGATTTTTATGCCGCCTAGCATGCGAGCGATTTCTTGCATGCGGGGTTCTGTTTCTAAGTATTGCATGGAAACAGAAGTGTTTTTTGTATCGTTCTTTTTCTCTATTTTTAAATGCTGATCCCCTTTAGCCGCAACTTGTGGAAGGTGTGTGATGCAGAGAATTTGGCTTTCTTTGCCAAGCGTTTTCAAAAGCTTTCCGACAACTTCAGCTGTGGCTCCTCCGATCCCGACATCGACTTCATCAAAGATCAAAGTAGGAGTCGTCGTGTTTTTCGCAGCAATGACTTGTATGGCTAAGCTGATGCGCGATAGCTCACCGCCAGAAGCGATTTTCGCTAAAGGCTGTAAAGCATGACCTGGATTGGCGCTGACTCTAAACGTGACGGTTTCCATGCCTTTGGAGGACAGTGATTCTTTTGACTCGAAGGCGATTTCGAATTTGCCGCCTTTCATGCCGAGCGTTTGCATCTTTTCACTGACGGATTGACTCAAGGTTTGTGCTGCCTTTTGTCGACGTTGCGTTAGTTTTTTAGCAACTTCTGCATACTGTTTTTTTTGTTCTTTGATGGATGCTTCTAGAGTGAGTAATTGCTGATCGCTCGTTTCCAGTTGATTGAGTTCTTCTTGCATACGTTGATGAAGATCATGTAGTGCTTCTGGTTTTACATGGTGTTTTCGAGCGATGTCGTGAATCAAACTCAATCGATTTTCGATATGCGCTAATTTTTCCGGATCCGGTTCTGCATGTTCTAAATAGTGTTGAATTTCCAGCACCGCTTCTGTGACTTGAATGAGTGCGTTATCAACAAGATCAGCCGTGTTGGATAAAGCAGGGTCAAGACCTTTGATAGGAGCTAGTGTGTGCGCAACCGTGCTTAAAGCGTTTGTGACGCTGCTATCGTTTTCATCCAGTAAAGCAAAAGTGAGTTGAGCGTTTTGCAGCAATTGATCGGCATGAGAAAGTTTTTTGTGTTCTTGTGTCAGCTTCTCTATTTCATTTTCAGCCAAGTTCAACTCATCGAGTTCTTTGATTTGATAGTTTAAAAAATCAGCACGTGCTTGCACGTTTTCTGTTGAAGCTTTTAGTTGCTCAAATGCCTGACGGGTTTGCTTCCATTTTTTTGTCAATTCTGAGAGCTCTTGCAACAAAGCATCATTTTTTGCAAAACCGTCCAAGAGCTCTAATTGTTCATCCCTTTTTAAGAGCTTTTGAAATTCATGTTGTCCGTGAATATTCACCAACCCCTCAGCGATTTCTCGGAGAGGCTGTAAGGAGGTTGGAATGCCATTGATGTAACTTTTTGAACGGCCTTCGCGGTCGATTGTTCGACGGACCATGCATTCATGAGAGTCGTTGTTTAAATCATTTGTTTCTAGATAATTTTGCAGAGCAGGGGCGTTCTGAATGTCGAAAAAAATGCTGATGTCTGCACGTTTTTCTCCTTGTCGAACAACATTCGCATTGGCGCGTTTTCCAAAAGCCAATTCAATGGCGTCGATCAAGATGGACTTCCCTGCACCGGTTTCGCCGGTTAGTACGGTCATACCTGCGTGCAAATCCAGCTCGAGTGTTTCAATGATGGTGAAGTTTTTAATATGAATTTGAGTCAACATGGTTTGTGTGTTTCGTTGTTGTTATGTCGTTGTTCCTAAGTTCAATCGTCATTCCCGCGATCTTTTTCGTCATCCCCGCGATCTTTTTCGTCATCCCCGCGATCTTTTTCGTCATCCCCGCGATCTTTTTCGTCATCCCCGCGAAAGCGGGGATCCAGAAAACATAAGGACTGGATCCCCGCCTACGCGGGGATGACTGTTGGCTTTTATTTCTTGCGTCCACCAACTTTACTGGATCCCCTCTTTCGCGGGGATGACGATTGGAGTGTAAACAGGGATGACAGATGTCCTGTTTATGGCACC
>JAHJDF010000018.1 GCA_018812595.1 Gammaproteobacteria bacterium | reverse complement strand
GCTAAAAAAGCAGTAAAGAAAGTTGTGGCGAAGAAGAAAGCCCCTGCTAAAAAAGCAGTAAAGAAAGTTGTAGCGAAGAAGAAAGCCCCTGCTAAAAAGGCAGTAAAGAAAACTGTAGAGAAGAAAGCTCCAGCTAAAAAGGCGACAAAGAGAAAAGCTCCAGCTAGAAAAACAATAACAAGAACCGCTGCTGTAAAAAGAAAAGCTCCGGCTAAAAAGGCAGTAAAGAGAACTGCGGCAAAAAGAAAAACAGCAAAGAAAAGATAAAAAAATTCATTTAAAAAACCGCGAGCAGATTTTATCTCCTCGCGGTTTTTTTATGGGTTATGAGACTGAAAACGCTCTTTCTATTCGCTGACAAACTTCTTCCACAGCCCCTACCCCATCAATTTCAATCACCTTGGCTTTTGCCTCTCGATAAAACTGAATCAAGGGTTTTGTCTGCCGATGATAAACGGCCAACCTTTTTTGTACGGTTTCTTCCTTGTCATCCGCTCTGTGAACTAGCGCTTCTCCTGTCACATCGTCTTTACCTTCGACTTTCGGAGGGTTGTATATCACATGATAAGTACGCCCGGATCCAGGATGTACACGACGCCCTGTGAGACGCTTAACAATCTCATCATCAGGCACGCTAACGACAACAATATAATCAATAGAAATTTTATTTTTAACGAGCGCTTCTGCCTGCACAATCGTGCGAGGAAACCCATCTAATAAAAATCCATTCTCACAGTCCGGTTGAGCAATTCTGTCTTTAATAAGCTGAACCATTAAATCATCCGGAAGCAGTTGCCCTGACTCCATAATACTTTTTGCTTTTATGCCTAACTCATTACCCGAAGCGACTGCCTGCCTCAACATGTCACCTGTTGAAACGAAAGAAATGTGATAGGCCTCACATAAATATTGTGCTTGCGTCCCTTTGCCTGCACCGGGTGCACCTAATAAAATGATTCGCATATGCCGGTTCCTCTTTATAGTAAGCTCGATAACAAAGCCGCGCTTTTTACAGGATTCCACTTAATGAAACAATAAAGCATGGCTTTTCTGGATTGTATGTTTCTTCCGTCATTCCTAGCTACTTTCTGGAATGTCGTGAATGCAATAGGAGTTTTATATGTCTAAACGTTCTAGAAAATCCCGTTCCCTTGAACCTGTGGAAACCACGATCGAATCGTTAAGTCACGACGGCCGAGGGATTGCTCACATCAATGGAAAAATCACTTTTATTGATGGAGCATTACCCAATGAAAAAATCATTTTTCAGTACACCAACCATCATGGTCAATTCGATGAAGGAAAAACTACTGAGGTTTTGCAAGCGGCCAAAGAACGGATCACCCCAGCTTGTCCCTACTACTCTATCTGTGGGGGATGCAATTTGCAGCACCTCGATCACAACGCACAAATCATTCACAAACAAGAAGTCCTCTTAAAGCAACTAGAACATTTTGGAAACGTAACGCCTCAAGAAATTTTGCCACCCCTGACAGGTCCGATTTGGGGATATCGTAAAAAGGCACGATTAAGCATTCGGTTTGTAATTAAAAAAGATCAATTGCTTGTTGGATTTCGAGAAAAGAACGGACGGTTCATCACCGACATGGATTGCTGTGAAATTTTAGAACCTTCGATTGGCAAAAAAATAGAAGCGATCAAAACATGCCTTCGATCGTTAGAAGCATATATGGACATCCCACAATTGGAGGTGGCGATTGGCGATGAACGTGCAGCACTCATCGTTCGTCATCTCAAAGAACTCTCTAAAAACGATCACGACAAACTCTGCCTCTTTGCGGAACAGAATCAATTCGACTTGTATTTACAACCCAAAGGGCTGGAGACCGTTCACAAGATATGGCCAGAAAACACTGAAGATCGTCTGCGTTACCGCTTAGACAAATACCAAGTGGAATTGTTATTCCACCCCTGTGATTTCACACAGGTTAATTCGACAATCAACGAGCAAATGGTGGAACGAGCCTTAACACTGCTCGATTTAAAGCTCACGGATCATGTGCTTGATTTATTTTGTGGCCTTGGAAACTTCACGATCCCGATCGCGAAATTTTGCAAGCAAGTCGTTGGCATTGAAGGAAACCAACAAATGGTGGACCGGGGAAAAGAAAACGCACGCCATAATCAACTTAATAATGCTTTCTTTTACAAACACGATTTAAGCGCCCCTTTGCCACATACGGATTGGGCGAAAGAAAAATATCAAAAAATACTCCTAGACCCCCCGCGCACTGGAGCCTCAGAAATAATCGCCCACATTCCAACATTCCAACCGGAACGGATTGTGTATGTTTCATGCAACCCGGCAACGCTTGCACGAGATGCAAAAACGTTGGTTCATGAGCATGGATATCGGCTGGAAAAAGCGGGCATCATGGATATGTTTCCGCATACAGCTCACGTAGAATCCATTGCGCTGTTTGTTGCGCAATAAGAACAGATTCAGGGATCGCACGATGACTAAAACGCAAAAACAACTCTCTTCTTTTGCTGATGGTTCAGCTGACATCGCTCAATGGATTGAATCCTTAAACATTCCACCAACAGGCGCTCGCCTCTTACACGAGACCTGTCAACTGGCTTATTTAACGGGAGGAGATCACCAAACACCTTATGGTGATTCTTGTTTTTTGCATGGTTTAGAAACTGCAGAAATTTTAAATGCGCTTCACTTTGACCACGAAACAATCGCTGCAGCAGTGATGTATCCCATCATCGAATTCACTGATTTGTCCTTAGATGATCTTGAACGTCCATTAGGGAAACCCATAACCTCGCTCATTTTTGGGGCACAACAAATAAGTGTCATCGCGCAAATGCAACACAACACTCGCAACACACAACAAATCGATAACATTAGAAAAATGTTGTTGGCGATGGTACGTGATGCTCGAGTGGTTGTTCTTAAATTAGCAGATCGATTATCCATCATGCGGGCTTTACGCAACCAAGCTTCCTACACTCGTCACACATTAGCTCAAGAAACGATGGATATTTATGCTCCACTAGCCAATCGCTTAGGACTACATGCCATCAAATGGGAATTAGAAGATCTCTCTTTCTTCTATTTAGAAACGGAAGAATATAAAAAAATCGCTAAAAAATTAGCGGAAAAAAGGATGGACCGTGACGCGCATGTTCACTCGATTCTGGCAACTCTGACTCATGCATTAAAGGCGGAGAATATCCAAGCCGAGCTCAAGGGACGTGCAAAACATATCTATAGTATTAAACGAAAGATGCTCCGAAAAAATGTGGGATTCGATGAGATCTATGACGCCATTGCGGTTCGCGTCTTAGTCGAAACGATCGAGAATTGTTACAAAGCACTAAGCATTGCTCATACATTATGGACACCGATTGAAAAAGAATTTGATGACTACATTTCCGTACCGAAAAGTAATGGTTATCAATCCATTCATACAGCTGTCACAGATCAAACAGGCAAACATTTCGAAGTACAAATTCGCACCTTCAAGATGCATGAAGATTCTGAAATGGGTGTTGCAGCACATTGGATGTACAAAGAAGGGAAAAGCAAACAGACCGCTTATGAAGAAAAAATTGCCTGGCTTAGAAACCTTTTAGAATGGCAAAAAGAACTTTCTCATGATGAGCAACTGCCAGAAGAGTTAGAGAAAAATGTATTCACAGATCGTGTTTATGTTTTCACTCCTCTCGGCGACATCATTGATCTGCCGGCAGGAGCAACGCCTCTAGATTTTGCGTATCACATTCACACAGCCGTCGGGCACCATTGCAAAGGAGCAAAAATTAACGGGAAAATCGTCCCGCTCACGCATCCATTGCAAATGGGAGATCGCGTAGAAATCTTGACGAATAAAACAAGCACGCCCAGCCGTGATTGGCTTGCTGTCAAACAAGGTTATCTGAAAACTTCTGCTGCACGAGCAAAAGTATTGTCATGGTTCAAGAAACAAGATTTTGAAAAACACGTCGCAGAAGGACGTGCTACATTTGAACGAGAAGTGGAACACCTCAAAATCAACAGTCCGAACTTGTCTCGCATCGCCACTCGATTGAATTTCAAAACCCCGGAATTGATGTTTGCGTCGTTGGGACACGGAAGTCTGCGCCTTGCACAAATCACGAATCTCATTTCTTCTGAGATTCCGCTTGTGGAGAAAAAACCGCTTGCGATCAAAAGTGAAATCAAAACAACTAAGGGATCGGATTACATCACCGTTCAAGGGGTTGGCAATCTGCTCTCAAAAATTGCTCGATGTTGTAAGCCTTTGCCGGGCGACCCGATCATTGGATACATCACTCAAGGACATGGCGTCACGATTCACCACAGAGATTGTGAAAATTTAAAAAATCTCAGTGAAGAATATGCGTCTCGATTAGTTGAAGTGGAATGGAACGAACAATCTCGCAAAAAATACCCGATTGATATTGAGATCATTGCGACGGATCACTCGCATCTGTTACACGAGATCACCACGATTTTTGCAAATGAAAAAATTAACGTGACACATTTTGCGTCAACGCCTGATAAAAAAAATATGCAAATCAAAATCACGTTAACGATTGAGTTGGATCATCTAGAACTGCTGCCGCCCTTGTTTGCAAAGATCCGTCAATTACCGCAAGTCTCAGAAGTGAAGCGACAGACTCTGACTCGGTAATTCGAAAACATTCGGGTATTGCACTTTCATCAAAAACAAGCCTTGTGGAGCCAATGTCACATCCGCGCATGTACGATCTTTTTTTTCTAAGACTTCTTTCACCCATTCAACAGGTTCACGGCCTGAGCCTACCGCAACCAATACTCCCACGATATTTCTGACCATATGCTGCAAGAAAGCATTGGCCGTTATTTCAATAAAAACAAAGCTTTGCTGACGTTTAATCGAAATAAAATCAATCCTTCGACAAGGGGATAAAGATTGGCAGTCCGCACCACGAAAGGAGGAAAAATCATGCTCGCCCAACAAGCAGGACGCGCCCTCTTGCATGGCCTCAACGTTTAAAGGTTTAGGAATCCACGTTGCATAGTTCCGATACAAACAAGTGCGTACAGCACGATTATCAATGCGATAGACATATGTCCTAGACAAGGCTGAAAAACGCGCATGAAAGTCATCAGAAACCGTCGAGGACCACTTCACAACGACATCTGACGGTAAATAAGTGTTCGCGCCTAAACACCACGCTTTTACAGGCCGCGAAACGCTCGTTTCGAAATGAACGATCTGCTCAATCGCGTGCACGCCAGCATCTGTACGCCCGGCACAGAACACATGAATCGGGTGATTGGCGACGCTAGATAAGGCGGATTCGACTTCTGATTGGACGGCACGTAATGAAGGTTGTTTCTGCCAACCATGAAATTGGCTGCCATCGTATTCAATGCCCAATGAGATTTTCATAGTGTTAATCCATTTTCTGGATTGTATCTTTCTCCGTCATTCCCGCGTAAGCGGGAATCCAGAAAAATATATTAATTCTGGATTGTATCTTTCTCCGTCATTCTTAGCTGCTTGCTGGAATCCAGGAGAGAGATATTAATTCTGGATCCTTAGCTGCAGCTAGGGATGACCCGGAATCGCTCTCCGCTTTCTCAGGCATGACGATAGGGATTTACAATTTCTTTAATAAGGATTGTGCTTCTTTCTTTTGTGTTTCATTTCCTTCTCTGATCACGCTTTCTAATAACCTTTTAACTCGGTTTTTATCGCCCATATCAATATATGCATGAGCAAGATCTAGTTTTGAAGCGATCACATCTTCTCCGGATAAATACTGATAATCACTGGAATCTGAAGCTGGTTCTTCTTCGGAAACGGTTTCTGTTTCTTCTTCCTCAGAAGGTACATATTCCGCAACAGGCGACTTGTCTTGCACCTCTGATTGAGACGAATGTGTTTTTAATGGCTTCGCGCGTCGCTTGCTAACAAGAAAGAAAAGTACAATTAGCAGCAGCACAACAGAAACCAACAACAAAATATACAAACTTTGTACATTCATTAACTTTTGCAAAACAGGCTGCCACGCGACTTTTTGGATGTGTTGATCATTGATATTCATACTTTGCTGCACTTTAGTTTGTTCCTCTTGACCTGCAAAAACCGATTGTCTTAATTGATGCAAAATAACCATCAAAGCAGGCGCCTGTTTTAACTTCGCTTTTAACTGTTCCAATTGATTCTTTTGCTGCTGGTATTGCAATTGCATTTGTTCGAACTGAGCAATACGTTTTTGCAACAATAAATTGGAATTTTTAAGGCTCACATTCTGTGCATGAAGTTCATCCACCTTTTGCAATAAAGCCAAGTTGTTTTCATTCACCGCCTTTACTTGTTGTTTTAAGCCAAAGACCTGTTGTTGTAAGCCGGTTATTTGCGTTACCAACCGATCCATGCGATTCACAGAATGCTGGACTGTTGTTTTGGGTGATTTTAAAGACAGTGGAGAACGATTCACGACACATCGCATACGAACACGTGTGCGTTTGGAGTTGAAGACCTTCGGCCAAATTTTATTTTGATACCGCACCAAGCGCATCGCGTAACTCAACTTAATCGAATGTATTTCGTCGAGTGTCGGAATTTTCAGCACATACCCAGCGAGCAAACCATTTATATTGCCTTTGTAAAAAGCAGACGGATTCGCTTGCAAAATAGCAACCATAACTTGCTGCGGTCTAATTGATTTCCCTTCTGACAAATGAACAGCAACAGGCCATAAATGATCACATGTTTTTGTTGGCCCCCACGTCGTTTGGGCAACTACGAAAAGTGGAAAAACAAGTAAAAGCGCGACAATAAAATACTTTCGCAAGACAAAACTCCTTTTATTTTGCAGATAAAAGTTGCCCTTCTGGTGAAGGGCAAAAAATTATTTCGCGTATAAATGAAGCTTATGAGTTCTTGGAGCGGAAACAGTAGGTTTCTTAGCAGCAGTTGCATTAGAAGAGCAGCAAGGGGTGGAAGATTGCTGAGAAGAACAGCCCGCTAAGACCAAAAATGCAAAAGAAGAAAAAATCAAAGTAAGTAGTTTCATACCTATATCTCCCGTGTCTAATCAATGAAGGAAAAACGCGACTGTATATGCATCAAACTTGCGCTTCAATAGTATGAAACATGAAAAAATTACGGGATTATAGAGACGCAATTTATCACGTCTCTATTAAGTGGAAATTCATCAATTATTTTAAAGACTGGTACCAAGTGGCGATGTGTTGACCCAGCAATTGAGGCTTTGTTTCAGGGATAAAATGCAGATCTTCGCCAAGGTCAACCAATTTAAGATTATTAATATGATCTCGCGCCCATACAACGGTATCCATCGTTGTATTCAAACCAGGCACTGCATACAGCATTAATTTTGGCAAATTGGAATGCATCAACTTTTGAGAATACGTTTTAATCAACGAAGCAACAGCTTGAGAAGAATCACCTCCAAACAAATCATTCATATACTGTAAGACAGGTTGACAATTACGTGCGGAGGAAAAAGAAGACAAATACATATTCAACTCTGTTCTAGACAAAGGCCGCAATGTTCCACTGCGTAACAAACGCTCTACTGCATGCACGGGTTTCAGTTGCCTAAGATCAGACGAAAGATGCAAAGTCGGAAGAGAATGATTCATCTCTTCACCGAACTTAAAATGGCTTTCTAAAAAAGCTAATCCTTTAATATTATTTTCATGCCGCATGGCGTAATCAAAACCAATCACAGAACCCCAACCATGCATCACCAACGTAATATTTTTTAAACCCAATTTTTCGATAAAGGCTTCGATATAACGAACATGGTCAAACACCTGATATGAAATATTTGGTTGGTCGGATTGCCCCATACCAATTAAATCCAATGCAATACAGCGACCAGAAGATTTCACCCAAGGAATGACATTACGCCACAGATAACTAGAAGTAGGCATGCCATGCAGAAATAAAATCGGATCCCCCGAACCTTCATCAACATAGTGCATTTTAGAGCCAAGCACTTCGGCATACTTAGAGTGAAAAGGAAAATCGTTTGGAATCGTTTCAGTCGTATTCATGGTCGCCTCCTTGCGGACATGTTTTTAAATTAATTTGCAACATAAAAACCCTTATAACTTGTTCATTTTTATACAAAAAATGGCTAATTTTATCGGCTTAAAAAACCTTAAGGTTTTCTTAAGATAAAGAAAGTGTAGCAGCAAAGAATGAATTTGCAGGAAAGAGCAAAAAAAAAATTATAAAAAAATTCGGGGCAGCAATCCTCAAAAAAAAGACTGCGTTTTATGTGAAAAAATAGGGAAATTTAAATCTATCTTCTTGATGAATCCACCACTTGATTACGTAAATACAGAGGTTCGATGTGAGTTGCAGCAACCACCTCACCGCTTAGAAAACGCTGTTTTGCTAATGGCAACAAATCGAAAGCATGCGGATAAAATTCGTCGCACTGATGCGTCATCAAAAGTTTTCCTGCATTCAATTGATCACCATACATCTGCCAGCCGGATCCCACACCAATCCATTGTGCTTGCAAGCTCGCATAAGCTTGCAACTGATCTTTCACATCTTCTGGATCTGCTAATGCATCCTCACAACAAGCATGCACAAGATTATCAACACCCGTTTGATACATCCCCCAATACACTTGCCCCATTCTCGCATCGATAGCCGCCACAATGTTTTTTGCACCTTTCTCACGAAATGCTCTCTGCGCTAAAACCGCTAAGGATGAAATAGGAATAACAGGCAAGTCATGGGCAAATGCAATCGCTTGAGCAACCCCTATGCCAATACGAATGCCCGTTAAAGAACCTGGACCATGAGTCACTGCCACAGCATCTAAATCTCGTAATGCCATATTGGCATCTCGTAGCAGAGTCTGGATAAAAGGAAGAATGAATCGTGCTTGCTGCATCTTTGCAAGTTCATAACGACTCCATAGAGCATCATCCTGCATCAAAGCTACGGAACAAGCGTCGGTCGTTGTATCTAAAGAAAGTAATTTCATTGGAATAAAAAAGAAAAGGGTTGCGTATTTTTCGCAACCCAAAAATTAATGGTTATTTTTTAATTCTGACAGTCAACACATCACACTTTGCGCTTTGAATCACTGCATTTGCCGTGGCTCCTAATAAAGCATCAAACCCATGGCGTCCATGACTGCCTACAATAATGAGGTCGACTTTCAAATCTTCCGCAACTCGATTGATCTCAACTTTAGTTGGACCTAGTTCAACATGCTGATCTTTCACAGCCACTGATAATTTTTTCCCTAACTTAGCCAACTGTTTCCTGGCAGCTTCCATTAGTTCCATTTCAACTTCTGTCGCGCCAACAAAGGCGTATCCATATCCCGGCAAAGGCTCAACGATATGTAACAAAGTAAGTTTTGCTCCCATTTGTATAGCAAGCTCCTTCGCTCTGTCATTCACAACGGAAGAACCTTTCGAGAAATCAATCGCTAATAAAATATGTTTATATTTCGTGTTTTTCATATTGGACCTCCATTTCAACGGGCAAACAAAACGCGCGATAGACTACTACTGGCCCCATGGAATCTCTAATGATTTTTGGGTTAAACAAAAGCTCTCAAAACCGTTCAGCAAGGTCTTCGAACACGACAGGAATCGCTTCATGAAAACCATGCAAACAATCTCTCATTAACGCTCGAATTTGTGGATGCGCTTCTCGAGCACAACGTAAAGTAAAAATGTGACGCCACTCTCTGAGATTCGCCGTCACTACAATTTCTGTTTTAAGCGCATTAGGCAAAACGTCGCGTGCTTGTTCTGGCTTATCTCCATTCTGCAACAATTGAGCATAGTGAATTTCCGCTGCTTGCATGCTCTGCACCCATAATTCTTTAGAAGAAGCAGGATAATTCGGATCCTCCCACCAGATCGGTTTAATAAATTCCACATCTTGGTAACGCACGTAACGTGTGCTTTCCTGACTAAAGCTACACAAACGATGCCGCACCAATTCGTGTGTTACCCCTCTGTTTGTAATAAAACGTACGGAAGCAACAACGTGTTCTATCACCGTTTCATGCTTTAACTTCACTAACATTCGAACGAAACGCTCGGCAGAATCGTTTGTAATTTTATCTTCGGATTTGTAGCAAGTACGCCCTGCTCTCTCGACTTGTTGAAGAGGCAGTTCAGGCTTGTATTCCCAATGCCAAGATTGATCGATGATTTTCATATATCACTCCTTGTTGAAACAAAGAGACGCGATTTATCACGTCTCTACGAACTTTTCTTATACTTTCAAATTCAATAGATTTTTTAAACATTTCCATCTAATTGTATCAACTCTTCCGCTGCCATTCCCATTTGATAACTGGATGTTTTTGTTCAATTTTGAACGCCTTGCAGCGCGTTGCTTTTAAAAATGATACATGCTGTAATTCGCGCCCTTTTTGACAGCTGCACTCAATAAATACGAACAAAGCAGCAAGTTATGGAGAGGTGGCCGAGTGGCCGAAGGCGCTCCCCTGCTAAGGGAGTATGGGGGAATACTCCATCGAGGGTTCGAATCCCTCCCTCTCCGCCAGATATAAGGAAATCACCTAAAAAGTGGTGAGCAGAAAATCAGCCAATGCGCCCGTAGCTCAGTTGGATAGAGTACCTGGCTACGAACCAGGGGGTCGGGAGTTCGAATCTCTCCGGGCGCGCCAAAAAAAGAAAGGAGGCATGACCTCCTTTTTTTATTTCATCAGGTGCTAATTGGAGAAACTCCCGTCGGGAGTTCGACAAATTTGCAGGATTGCAAATTTGGACATTTTGCGAAGCAAAATGCCCGCAGGGCGAGGGCCAAGGATGGCCCGAGTCAATCTCTCCGGGCGCGCCAAAATAAAAAAAAGAGGGTTTTGCCCTCTTTTTTTTGCGTGAATTTGAACCGTAACCTGTCCGCTAAAGCGGGAATGACGGTGAAATTTATACCGTAGAAACGCGATTCATCGCGTCTCTTGAAAATGATTATCTTTTACCAAAACCTTTGATGGCTCGCGCTTCTTCTCTGAGTAAAACAGGTGTCACATTTACATATTGATCCACTGAAAGTTCAAATCCGTAATTTTTTGGATTTTCAATAAATTTACCTAAAGCATTCCCGAAGTTTTTACTTAATGCGAACAATGGCAACGTTCTATTGCGTCCTAATTTCTCAAAGCAACCTGGCACCGCTTCCAAGACTTTTGTTTGCAGTTTTAACAACAAAGATATTTTTTCTTTTGCACTCTTTTCAGAAGCCAATTCATTTATTTTCCAATAGACCGCTGGTAAGAAAGTAACCGCTTGTAACTTATATTCTGCAAATGTGTCTTGTTCAATTCTCGCTGCTGATTCAATGTTTGTTGATAGCGTTCGTAGAGAGGCAATCGCTTCAGCATCGTTTTGCAACATCATGACTAAACGCCCATACAGTTCTTTGCCTGCATCCGAGAGATCAGTAACCTCTTCGGGAACATTCGCTGCATAAAATGCTTGTAGGGATTGCAGATTTTCATTTTCCACACAGGCCTCCACACAAGATTGCACATTTAAGAACGCTTTATATTGCTCATTTGTACAAGTAGGCCCTTCTTCATCGCCTCGCTCAGCAGCAGCAAAGCCAAACCAATTCAATAACCAAAAACGTTTCATGAGCTGTACTTTGTTTCCAACACTCTCATGATTCAGCAAACCTTTAAATTCAGACAAACTGGCTGTCGGGACTTCCCCCAATTGCAAATGACGTAGATGTAGATAGAAAAGATTGCCTTGAATGCACTGCTTCGCAGCTTTGCTCACTTTTTCCCAAACTGGATAGATGTCTGGAGCTTTCTCCATAGAATTAAAAAAGAACGGAACACCGTCTTTTAAAACTTCATAGCCTTTTTCTTGGATGGCCTCTGACGCCTTTGCACAACCTTTCACACCATCCAGTGTGGTCAACACCAATAAAGCTTCTTTTTCTTCATCAGATAATTCAGATAACTCAGCGTGAATTTGATCAAGATGTTCTAACGACAGATTATTGTGCTTTAACTCTGGTAATGCGCCTTTTTCGGATAAAAACAAAAATGAATGAATACGGTGAAGCGCTCGTTTTATTTCAAGGTCGTTTATTGCCCACTCAAGTTGTTCAAAAACATCATCTGCGCTTAATTGAGAATTGATGGCGGCCAGATACTCATTCAAACGATCTTTTAAGCCTGGGTATTTAGAACTTAGGATTACTTCGACTTGACTCATATTCTTTCTCCAAAAAAAATCAGGGGGTTCTCTTTTTTTCAACACGTAACAATGATGAAATTTAGTCGAGATTTTTGAATTTACAACAGAAGGCGCGATAAATTCGTTGATTTCTAAATTAGGAAATACTAATTTTTTAGAAAAACTCAAACTTAGAGAAGGGGCTACACATGTTAAAGCAACAGTCTGCCGAACAAGCCGCGAAATCACTAAAAGCTCTCGCTCATCCGGAACGATTGCTAATTTTGTGTCGCCTCATTGAAGGTGAAAAATCAGTGGGAACCTTATGGAAATCATCGAACCTTAGCCAATCCTCTTTTTCTCAACACCTTGCGGTCCTTCGAAAGGAACACATTGTGCAAGTAAGAAAAGAAACACAAACAGTCTTTTATTCTCTGCTCGATCAAAATGTTCAACTCATCATGAAAACCTTTAAAAAAATCTGCTGTTAATAATAAAAGGATATCGCAATGCCTAAAAAAATCATCGTTGTCGGCGGAGTCGCCGGCGGCGCTTCTGCGGCTGCTAGAGCAAGACGCTTATCAGAAGATACGGAAATTATTTTAATCGAACGTGACGAATATATTTCCTTCGCAAACTGTGGCCTGCCCTACCACATTGGCGGAACAATCACTGACCGCCAACGCTTGCTGGTGCAAACACCCAGTAAAATGCAACAACGTTTCAATATCGATGTACGGATTCGCCAGGAAGTCATATCCATCGATCGCGCGAAAAAAAACATCACCATCTTCGATAAAAACACGGAACACAAATACACCGAAAATTATGATCGTTTAATCCTAAGCCCGGGGGCGACCCCCTTTGTGCCCCCTATTCCCGGCATCGATCACCCGGCCATCATGACACTCCGAAACATGCACGACATGGATCAAATCAACGCCTGGATTAGTGAACAAAAGCCGAAAAAAGCCGTTGTTATCGGCGGTGGATATATTGGCCTTGAAATGTCAGAAGCCCTGCACCAACGCAGCATCGCTGTCACGTTGATTGAAATGGCACCTCAAGTCATGAACGCATTAGATCCTGAAATGGCAACGTTGCTGCATCAAGAACTCACAGAAAAAGGGGTAAAATTACAGCTCAATAATGCAGCAACAGGATTTGAACCCATCGAACAAGGCATACAAGTCCTCTTAAAACACGGAAATCCAATCCAAGCAGAACTCGTCATTCTTGCAATTGGCGTCAAACCTGAAAATCAACTCGCAAAAAAATGCGGGTTAGACATAGGTCGCTGCGGCGGCGTTGTGGTCAACGAGTACATGCAAACCAGTGATCCAAATATTTACGCTGTTGGTGATGTGGTTGAAGTCAATCATCTGGTCAGTCATCAACAAACGCTCTTACCTCTGGCGGGCCCTGCCAACCGACAAGGACGCATTGCTGCTGACCACATTTTTGGTCGCAACAGTCGTTATCAACAATCACAAGGCACCGGAATTTGCAAAATCTTTGATTTAACCGCTGCTATGACAGGTATGAATGAGAAAGCGTTGCGCGCATCACAAATGGAATATGAAAAGATCTATCTTAACGACAACGATCACGCAGGCTATTACCCTGGCGCAACCCCGATTGAGCTCAAAGTTTTGTTTCATCCAAAAACCGGCCAACTCTTAGGAGCACAAGCGGTTGGGAATAAAGGCATTGATAAACGAATCGATGTGCTCGCATTAGCAATCAGAGCGCAATTGACCGTGTTCGATTTGGAGCATGCTGAACTGGCTTATGCTCCACCCTACGGTTCGGCAAAAGACATCATTAATTACGCTGGATTTGTCGCCGTGAACTGGATACGGGGAGATAGCCTCCTGTGCCACGTGCAGGATGTGCTCGATAAAGATGAGCAAACAATGCTGTTAGATATACGCACTAAAACAGAATACAAAAATGGCACGATCCCAAACGCGATCAATATCCCTTTAAATAAGCTTAGAGAACAGATCGATCAATTGGATAAAAGCAAAAAGATCATCGTGTTTTGTAAAAGTGGGCTTAGAGCTCATATTGCCTGTCGCATCCTGATGCAAAAAGGATTTGATTGCAGAAACCTTTCTGGTGGCTATGGGACCTATATGCTGGTAACTGAGGCTTATCAAAAAGATCCTAATAAACCGATCCCTCCTGCAACAAAAGCCATGGCGTCGAAATCGGCGGGGTAGCTACATACCTGGATCAAGCGGATCAAAGTCGGATTAATTTATTTATTTAAACCAGGGAACTCTAGACAGAGCGCGTGAGCGACACACTTGCGCACCAAGCTCAACTGTTGAGAGGCCAAACTACGGTACCGTTCACCCCAAAAAAACGCTATATTCGCCGCGATATTTTTCAACGGAGGAATCATAAATGACAAATATTAATCAAGAACTTATCGACATGTTGAACCAAGCTTTGAGATTAGAGCATGCCGCCAGAATCCAGTATCTAGCGCATGCAGAGCTCGTCAGCGGCATCAATGCAGAAGGGGTTGTGGCTAGGCTCAAAGAATTAGCCAGCGACGAAGCAGAACATGAAGAAAAGTTCCGTTCACTGATCGCCAATTATCTCGGCGGAGAGCCCACCATGGAATTAGCCGAAACACATCATGCAAAAGATGTGCCAAGCATTCTCAAAATTAACCTGCAAAATGAAAAAGAAGCGATCGATTTTTATAAAGAGATTTATCGCAAGATTGTCGAGAACAAGAATCAATTCCCTTATTGTTTCTCTACGCTCGAGCACGAAGTGCGCCACATCATTCTTGATGAAGAAGAGCATATATCTGAAATATCCACACTCATTGGATAATAAAAAAGGGCTCGATCATCGAGCCCTCTTTATAAAACTTTGAGACACGAGAAATATAGTCTCTACAGCATTTTTAAGATTGTTCCACTGCATAAATACCCGGTAAATTGCGCAGATATTCTTGGTAATCCAATCCATATCCAATAATAAATTTATCCTCTACATGAAGGCCTGTGAAGTCCGCCTTATCCACGCCTCCTTTATCACGAGGATGATCTTTATCGATTAAGACAGCTGATAATACTCGTTTAGCACCTGCTTGCTGGCAGTAATCGATAATGGCGGAAAGAGTCAAACCGGTATCTAAAATATCTTCAATAATCACAACGGTTCTTCCTTCAATCGGAATACTAGGCGTAGCTAACAATGCAGATCTTTTCCCAACATCTCCCCTCTATAACGAGTGGCATGGATGTAATCAATTTGAAGAGGAAATAATAATTTTGTAACGAGCTGACCCATAAAAATCACAGCGCCATTCATCACGCATAACAAGACTGGATTTTCATCGGCAAGCTTTTCAGTCATTTCTTTCGCCACTTTATCGATGGCTGCCTCTATTTTCTCAGCTGCGAAAAGACACTTCGCATTTTTCTGCATGTTTTTTACTTCATCCAATAATTGCTGCATGGTGATCTCCTTTATTAACGGTATCCAATCGCTGATGGAATACCTCGTTGTTGATTAGCGATTTGAAGCACTTTTTTCCAATCTACCTTGGCGTGGTACTTCTTGATCTGCGGCATAACAAGACGCGTTACCTCACGCAAAACCCGTTGTGCACGAGCTTGTTTCAAATCAATCGGAACATGTACTTCTAAATACAATTGATGATGACGCCAACCCACTTTCACCGGTTGATCCACAATCGTCACTGGAGTCCCAACACGCACAATATTAAATAAATCCGCCACATCATCGGGATACATACGCAAACACCCTCCGCTGCTTCTAATTCCTACACCAGAAGGATTATTCGTCCCGTGAATCAAATAAGGAGTCACCCCAATACGCATCGCATAATCACCCAATGGATTTTCAGGCCCCGCCTCAACCTCAGGCGGCAACTGAACCCCCATCCCTAAAGCCTCTAAACGAGTTGCGTCAGTCGGCCTCCAGACAGGGTGTTCTCTTTTATCTGCAATATAAGACCGAATGGTTGGGGTTTCAGAGCCCTCGCGCTTTCGACCAACGCCAACGGGATAAGT
>JAHJDF010000017.1 GCA_018812595.1 Gammaproteobacteria bacterium | reverse complement strand
CCTTCCGCCCGCCTGCAGAAGCGACCCTTTCGGATTGAAAAACTGCCAAAGAACCTGAAAAAATATCGGCTCGAACTTCATTTTTGGCCAAAAGTGGGCTTCCCTCATTAATTTTGATAATTTGCTTGACTTCATTATATTTGTTAGTATAATAATGGTAGAATTATACATCAACAATATAATGTTATCAAATTATGGAAAATAGTCAAGAAAATAAATTAGGCAAAAAGATTAAATCCTTGCGGATAAAGCTTGAGCTTTCTCAAGATAAGCTTGCAAGAAAAGCAGATGTACCATATACAACATTAACCAAAATTGAAACAGGTGTAATTAGAAAACCATCGGTATATGTTGTGGCGAAAATTGCAAAAGCTCTTAATGTTTCTTTGGATAATTTATTAAAACTATGAGCATAAATTATGATGAAAAATAAGACAACCGAAACAATAAAAATCTTGGGTATTAACGGTTCTCAAAGGGAAAATGGTAGTTCATATCAATTACTTAAAGCGGCTTTTAATGGCGTAAAAGAAGAAAACAAAATCATAGAGACCGAACTATTGCAATTAGCAAATTTCGAAATAAAACCTTGTTTAGCATGCTATTCTGGCGTACAAAAAGTCAAATATTATGGCTGTGCTAAAAAGCCGCATAAGTGTATAATTAAGAATGACGATTTTGAGAACATCTTTCAACAGATGGTTAAGGCAGACGGGATAATAGTTTGTGTCCCCCTTTATACTCCTATTCCCTCAAAGTTCATCGCCTTAATAGAAAGATTAATGATGATAGTGTATTCTTCAAGTGAAGTAGATAAAAGTTTCGTTTGGCCTTTATCTGGTAAGCCACTCAGTATTATTGGAACATCATTTGACAACTCGACTAATTGGGTATTGAAACCACTTAGAAAATATGCGTGGCTGTTAAGATTTTATCAGCCCAGAATAAATAATAAAGTTTTTAGTGTTGACGCAAAGGGTGGTGTAAAAAATCCAAAAAATTTAGAGCAGGCAAAGAAACTTGGCTCTTTAGTTGCAAAAACTTTAGTAAAGAGAAAAGAGCGTAATAATAAAAATAAATGAACAAAGATAAACAACAAACAATAAAAGATTTGCAAGCTTTGCAAAATATCGGTCCAGCTACAGCAAAGCGGCTTTATTCAATTGGGATTAAAACATTAGAACAAATGAGACGATCTGATCCCGAGGAACTTTACAAAAAATTAAAGAAAAAGGGAGGCGGTATTTTAGATAAATGTGTTTTATATCAACTTCGAGGAGCAATTTTAAATGCCCCTTGGCCAAAGTGCAAAAATATTATAAAATATTCTAAAGGTCGAATAAAAAAATAAATTAAAATTAAAAAGGAGGTGATAAAAATATGTCAACAATAGTACATTTTGAAATCCCAACAGATAATCTTGAGAGAGCAAGAAAATTTTACGCCGAGCTTTTTGGTTGGAAAATCGAAAAATATCCAGGTCCAATGGAATACTGGATGATTACTACCACAAATGAAAAGGGTGAAAAGGCGATTGACGGCGGTATGATGAAAAGACAAAATCCACAGCAACCGATTACTGCTTACATTGATGTCCCTTCAATTGACGAGCATGCTGTCAAAGTTGAGAAGCTTGGTGGTAAAGTGGTTGTTCCCAAGACTGCGATACCTGATGTAGGATATTTTGCAGTGTGCCTTGATACAGAAAACAACAGTTTTGCTATTTGGGAAAATGACAAAAACGCAAAATAAAAATTCAAAAGAAATTTAGTTTAGAAAGAATTTGCCGCCAAAGAAAAACTTGAAATCGTCGCCTCGCTTTGCGAGGCGCAAACCGCCAAAGAACCTGAAAAAATATCGGCTCGAACTTCATTTTGGGTCAAAAGCGGGCTTCCCTCATTTTTAATTAGACTACTTTCATTTTATTTGGTAATATTGAAATGAAAGTTATAATCATACTTATAGTGGTACTATTCTAAATTTTCTTAAACAATTTTTTAAATTTTATTGAACTAAAATCAGTTTTCTTTAAAAATTTCATACAGTCTTTTATCAAAACAGAAAAATCTTTTTCTAATCTATTATGAGTAACATTTTGTCT
>JAHJDF010000016.1 GCA_018812595.1 Gammaproteobacteria bacterium | reverse complement strand
GATCAGCCATCTTAATGAAAAGCTAAACTTAGGGATAGAAGCCGGAGAATTTGAGACCATTTCCGGGCTTCTCTTAGAGAAATTGGGCCAGATCCCAAAGTTATTTGAACAGATCAAATATTCCAACTTAAAGATGACCGTAGTTAAGGCCGATGAAAAGAGAATCCTTAAGGTGAAGATAGAGAAGGAGAAAGAAGATGAGGAATAGGACCGGATACCTGATAAACAGTTTGACAAACAAGAGAAAAGATTGTAGATTTAGTACCGTGTTTATGGAATTACTCCTATCTTAAAGATGATTTAAGAGGATGAAACATGAAGAATTTTATTACTAATAATGAGGCAACAAACTTAAAAAAACGCTTGATTGAATTGATTCAAAAAAGCGATGAATTGAAGTTTCTGGTCGGATTTTTCTATTTTTCCGGAATCAGAGAGTTATATGAAGGACTAAAAGAAAATCCAAAAGTTAGTATCAAGGTTTTAGTAGGGCTAAATGTCGATAAAACGAATTTTGGTTTACTTGAATTGGCCGATAAGGATAATCAATTGTCTGATGAAGAAAGATGTTATAAATTCTTACAGTCAGTAAAAAAATCCTTAAACTCAGAGGAGTTTGATACAGCAGAATTCTATGAGCAAGTAAGATATTTTATTAAACTCATCATTGAGGATAATCTAATAATAAGAAAGACCTACAAACCAAATCATGCCAAACTTTACCTGTTCAAATTAGAAGAGGGACAGGTTGCAAGAAAGAATCTATTCATCACCGGCAGCAGCAATCTAACCAGGGCAGGTCTAATGACTCAGGAAGAATTCAATGTTGAAATAAGCGATTATGGACTTGAAGATGCCCAAAGCTATTTTGATGCCTTGTGGAATGATGCTGTCCAAATAACCGAAGACGATGTTATTAAAAGAAAACTTATTGAAGTAGTAGAAAAGGAGACTCTTATTAAAGACATTACTCCATTTGAGGCCTTTGTTTTAATCTTAAAAACTTATTTGGACTCATTTGAGCCAAAAGAAGTTGGACAATCATCGCTTGAAAAAATATTTATTGATGCCGGTTATAAACCATACCAATATCAGATGGACGCGGTGAAACAAGGGTTAGCTATTGTTGAAAATAATAACGGAGTAATCATTGCCGATGTAGTTGGACTGGGGAAAACGGTTATTGCGTGTGCCATAGGAAGGTTATTAAAGAAACGAGGTATTGTTATTTGTCCTCCGGGGCTTGTGGGCGATAAAAATAAAAACTCCGGATGGAGAAAATACGCTGAGGAATTTAGACTATACGATTGGGAGGTCAGGTCGCTCGGTGATTTAGAAAACATCGCCGATTTTGTTCATAAAGCAAGAGATATTGAGTTGGTAATTATTGATGAGGCACACCGTTTTAGAAATCAGGACACAAAGGATTATGAACACTTGAGAAATATTTGCCGCAACAAGACCGTCATCTTGCTTACCGCTACACCGTTCAATAACAGGCCAGGCGATATCTTATCCCTATTAAAGTTATTTATCACACCAAAAAGATCGCCAATTACGCTGGAAAATAATCTTACCGACAAGTTTAGAACATTCAAGGGTGTTTTTGACCGCCTCGGCGACATCAAAAAATACTGGAATTCACAGAACGAGCCAAAGAGGAAAAAAGCAATAAGTAATTATAAGGCTCTTTTTGGGGAAAGCAACATAAACTTAGAGAAAGTAAGGCAAAGGTCACATTATCTTGCCAGACAAATTAGAGATGTCATAGAGCCGGTTACCATTCGTCGCAATCGTCTTGATTTGCAATATAATCCATATTATAAAGATGAGATTAAAAACTTATCCAGGATTCACGATCCAAAAGAATGGTTTTTTGAATTGACCAAAGAGCAATCGGAATTTTACGACAATATTATCAGCAATTATTTTGGTGAGCCAGACGAAGGCGGCCAGTTTAAGGGCGCAATTTATCGTCCATTTGAGTATGATGTGAAACGGAAAAAGATTATTGGTGAGAAATTAACCGAGGAAGACAACCGCCAATTCATTCAGCAACGCAACTTATACAACTTTATGCGACGCCTGCTTGTTAAAAGATTTGAAAGCTCTTTTGGTTCTTTTGAACAGAGCATAAGAAATTTCAAGCGTATCACTGGAAAGATATTGGAATTTATCAAGAAGACAGGGAAAGGTGATTATTATAATGGTCAATATATTTTAGATAGGGCGCTTCTTGAAAAGATTTATGACCTTGAACTTGACAAAATCGAGGAATACTTAGTCGAATATACCGATAAAATAAATAATGGTGAATATCCGAAAAATCATAAAAAATATGAGATCAATAAATTTGATGACAAAGAGGGTTTTATTAACGATATAAACTCTGATTTAAGAATGTTCGATGGCATATTGGTTCAGTTATCAACTTTGGATTTAGTCAAGAATGACCCCAAAACTTATTGTTTATTAAAAAATATCAAAGATGTCCTAAAGCAAGAACCAAACAAAGGCGAACCAAAAAGAAAATTGATAATATTTTCTGAATATCTTGATACGGTTAAATATCTTGAGAAAACATTAACAAAACATTTTGGTGAAAGGTTGCTGGTAGTAGCCGGTGGCCTAACATCTAAAAAAATATCCAAAATGAATGAGAATTTTGATGCCTCATACGAAAGACAGGAGGACAAATACGATATTTTGCTTTCTTCTGATAAAATTTCTGAAGGTTTTAACCTTAACCGCGCTGGAATGGTAATCAATTATGATATTCCATGGAATCCGGTCAGGGTAATTCAGCGTGTTGGTCGTATTAACCGTATCAGCAAAAAAGTCTTTGATGGACTCTATATTGTAAACTTTTTCCCCACAGAAAAAGGCGCAGAGCTTGTTAGATCACGAGAAATAGCCGGCAGTAAGATGTTTTTGATTCATAATACCCTGGGTGAAGACGCCAAAATCTTTGACATTGACGAAGAGCCAACGCCGGCAGGCTTATATGAAAGAATCAGGCAAAATCCAGACAAAATGGAAGAAGAAAGTTTTTATACAAAGATGTTGAAAAGGTTTTTGGAAGTCAAAAAAGAAAATCCACAGTTAATAGAAGAATTAAAAAATTATCCGTCACGCATAAAAGTTGCCAAAAGATCTATCGAGAATGAGCTTCTAATTTTTCTTAAAAAGGGCAGAATGTATATCAGTGGGGTAAAATATGGTGCAGATAAAGATGGCCAAATTTATTCAGCTACCCTTGAGGAAATATTTGATAAGATTGTCTGCGATAAAAACGAAAGCAAAATCCCGTTAAGTAGTTCTTTTTGGGATTGTTATGGAAATGTAAAGAAATTCAGGGAACGATTTGTCCCAACAGGCGAGAAGGATTTGGAGCAAAGAGCATTGCTCAACATTAAGACCATAATCGCAAACCCGTGGCAGGAGATATTGGCGCACCTGGATTTTTTAAGGGTTCTGCGAGAAGATATTATTGACTATGGCACGCTTTCCGATTACACCCTGCGACGGATTGCCAATCTGGAAATTTCGGACCACAAGACAGTTAAGGAAATATTAGCCTTCAAAAAGGAGCTTGGCGAAGATTATTTGCAAAAAGAAAAAGAGAGGCAGAAAAACCTGTCAAAAGAAATAATTATCGCCATTGAGAATCAAAAATTATGAACAGAGAAATATTGCAAAATATAATCCAAGATTTTAGTCCGAACAAATTTGTCCGTTTTTTCCGTGAGAAAAACCGCTCCTTTGCACCAGGGCAGGAAGAGTTACCTCAATATGACGATGAGAATTTCAAGGATGGCTTAAAGCTCGGTGAGATTAGATTTACTGATGACTATCTGCTTATCTGTGCCTTCGAGGTGAACCAAACACTTACCGAGAAAAGCGGAAAAAAAGCTCAATACGAAAAAGGCAAAGCCATCCTCAAGGGACATCAGGAATATACCGCCGGTATTTTTATCTTTTATGACCACAACGGCAATTTCCGCTTCAGTTTAATCTATGATATCCCGCTTGGAACTAAAAGGGATTGGAGCGCCTTCCGCAGGTTTACCTATTTTGTCAGTTCTGATCCTCAAATCACCAACAAGACATTCCTGCAAAGGATCGGCGATGGCGATTTTTCATCTTTGGAAAAAATCAAGGACGCGTTTTCAGTTGAAAAGGTAACTAAGGAGTTTTATGCAGATATAGCTAACTGGTATAATTGGGCAGTTCAACTTAGTGCTTTTCCAAAAGATGCGGAGGCAGAGAAAAACGGCAGAAATATTGCAGTTATTCGCCTTATTACCAGAATGATTTTTATCTGGTTTATGCGCGAGCAGGGCTTAGTATCAAAAAATTTGTTTGAAGAAAGAAGTATCTCCGCAATACTTGAAGGGATTTCTCCCGAAAGCTCAACCTATTACCAGGCAATTTTGCAAAATTTATTTTTTGCCACACTAAACACTAAAAAGAACGAACGGAAATTTAGAAGTGAAATTAGGGGACACAAAGGTTATAACCCTGATTTTGGCAATCAAAATGTTTTTCGTTTCCAGGAGCTTTTCAAAAATCCGGATAGACTAAAAGATTATTTTGGTGAGATACCATTTTTAAACGGCGGACTATTTGAATGCCTTGATGATAAGCCCAACGGAATTTATATTGATGGATTCACTGCGGTGAAAAAGAATCAGCCCGAAGTTCCGAATATTCTTTTTTTCAGCGGGGAGACAAAAGCGGATCTAAATGCCGCCTACGGCACAAAAAGCAAAACCTACAAAGTCAGAGGACTTTTAAACACTCTTTCTTCCTACAATTTTACCATTGACGAAAATTCACCGGACGATCAGGATATTGCCCTTGACCCCGAACTTTTGGGCAGAGTGTTTGAAAATCTTTTAGCAAGTTTTAATCCGGAAACATCCACCACTGCTCGCAAAGCCACCGGCAGTTATTACACCCCGAGAGAAATCGTTGATTATATGGTGACCCAGTCTCTAAAAGAATATTTCAAAACGCATCTCAAAGAGATTGATGATATTGACAATAGATTGGAATCGCTTTTTACTCCCGCCAGTGAAATGAATCCCTTTGATAAGTCAGATACACTAAGAATGGTGAAACTTATAGATAATTTGCGAATTGTTGACCCGGCAGTTGGCTCTGGCGCATTTCCAATGGGCATTTTAAATAAACTGGTTTTTGTCCTTGCCAGGCTTGACCCGGAAAATGCTCTCTGGAAAGAGACACAAATTAAAGCAGTAGAGGAAAATGTACCTGATCCGATTGTAAAACAGAAATTGAAAGAGCAGATTGAGAAACAGTTTGCTGAAAAGAATCTTGACTATGGCAGAAAACTATACCTTATTCAAAAATGTATTTACGGCGTGGATATTCAGCAGATCGCAGTTGAAATTGCTAAACTCCGATTCTTTATCTCTCTTTTAGTTGATGAAAAAATAGATAAACAAAAGGGAAACTGGGGCGTAGAGCCATTGCCGAATCTTGATTTTAAGATTATGCAAGGTAACAGCTTGATTGAAATTTTAACGCCAGAATTTTTAGCAGGGACAACCGATCAAGAGAAGAATGATCTTGTAAAACAACTTAAAAAAGCAAAAGATGAGCTTTTCGGAATATCAAGCCCATTATTGAAAGACAAAAAAAGAAAAGAAGTCGAATCGCTAATTACTAAAATTATTGAGCATGATAAAAAAGTAGCTATACGAAACCTGCAATCTCAAATTGCTGAAATAAAAGGGCAAGTTAAACTATTCACAAATAGACAAATAGAGGAAATTGAACGAAAGAAAATTTTAGAGCTACAGCAAAAAATTCAAGCAATCGAAAACCTTAAACTTCCTGAGGCAACTGAACATTTTGAATGGCATCTTAATTTTTCAGAAGTCTTTTATGAAAAGAAAGGATTTGATGTGGTGATTGCTAATCCACCGTATGTGCAAATACAAAAATTTAGCGGCAAAAAAGAACAGAAGGATTGGGAAAATCAGAATTACAAAACATATACGAGAACTGGTGACATTTATTGCCTTTTCTATGAAAAAGGAAATACGCTGTTAAGAGATGATGGCAACTTAACCTATATTACTTCCAACAAATGGATGAGGGCAAATTATGGTAAAGCTACCAGAAAATATTTTGTCGAAAATACTAATCCTTTGCAAATAATAGATTTTGGCGGCTACAAGGTTTTTGAAAGTGCCACCGTAGATACTAATATTTTGATACTTGGGAAATCGGCAAATAAAAACAAAGCCAATGCCTGCTCCATTGGCAAGGATTTTAAGGAAAATACGGACATTGCCGAATACCTTTCTGCCAGGACTATCGCTCTTAATAATCTTTCAGAGAAGAGCTGGATAATTGCAAGCAAAGATGAACAGAAGATAAAGGAAAAGATTGAAAAAATTGGCACACCGCTGAAGAATTGGGATGTGAAAATTTATCGTGGGATTGTAACAGGCTTCAATGAGGCATTTATCATTGATACACCGACTAAAGAACGGCTCTGTGCCGAGGATCCAAAAAGTGTTGAGGTTCTCAAGCCGATTTTAAGGGGCAGGGATATTGGTAGGTTTTACTATAAATGGGTAGGGTTGTGGGTAATATTTATACCGTGGCACTTTCCTCTTCATAAAGACGAATCTATTAAAGGTGCTTCAAAAAAGGCAGAAGAAGAATTCAAAAAACAATATTCTGTACTTTATAAATATTTGTTACAATGGAAAAGTCAACTTTCTGATAGAAACAAAGATGAAACAGGTATTAGATATGAGTGGTATGCAATGCAAAGATGTGCAGCAACTTATTACCCAGAGTTTGAAAAGGAGAAGATTATTTTTCAGGAAATGGTTCAAGAATCATCTTTTATGTACGATAAGGATAACAATTTTTATTGTCTTGACACTGGAAGAATTATAACTGGTGAATGTATAGAATTTATTGTCTCACTACTCAATTCAAAGTTGTTCTTTTACTCTGTAAAAAATTTCTATGGCGGTGGGGCATTGGGACAAAAAGGAATTAGAATGAAGCATACCTTTTTCGAAAATTTCCCCATCCCCAAAATTCCAGAATCTGACCAACAACCCTTTATTACCCTTGTTGATCAAATCCTCTCCCTAAAAGAATCCGACCCCAATACCGACACCAGTGCATTGGAAGCCGAGATTGATCGCCTGGTATACGACCTCTACGGCCTCACCAAGGAAGAAATCGCCATTATGGAGGAGAGTGTGAGAAGGTAAAATGGACACCCAATTTGAAGATTTAAATATAGATACTAAACGAAGAGCGAATAATCGACGAAACCAAAAAACTCATTGAAATCTTTGAAATCTTTGAAACAAAAATCAAGGATAAAATTCAAGAGGTTTGGGGAGAATAAATTGATTATGATAAAAATATTTTAATACATTCTAATTGGAAGGAGGTATGCGCTATGGCCCACAAAAGATTCTTGCTACTTATTGATTTTCTTGGCTTTTCAGACTTTGTTTTAAAAGAGCCTTTGGAACACGTTTTAACCTGGTATGAAAAAGTTATAGTGAAATCAATGTCTTGGTTAGATAAGAGAAATATCAGGCAAAGTGATAATTGTATTTTAAAATGGAATTACCTGTCAGATTCCCTTTTTCTTTGGATTGATGATTGCGACCTGCAAAAACAAGCCTTCCTGCTACTTGTCTATTATGCAAATCAGATGATTTATGATTTTCCTGGTTACAATAAGGATATGCCATTTGCTCCTGCGAGAGGAGCATTAGTTTATGATAGCTTTGAGATATCGGAGAAGGAAATTACGCGTAAATACAGAACCGACACACTTCAGCTTACTACAGGCAAAATAACACATACAGAGGATTACTCCTTATCAAAAGAAATATATACGATTGTTGGTCGTGCCGTTGTTAATGCAAGCAAATGGGAGAAAAACCAAAACTGGTTAGGAGTTTCTATAGCCCCATATTGTGTTAATGAAATAGAGAGAAATTATTCAAATGAATTAGAACTGCTATTAAAATATAGACTATTGCATGAACATGAAGTTCCTACAAAAGATAATTCATCAAAAACCTATGCTTTTAATGGAGTTCCCCCTTTGAAAGATGTTTTTGGTGAATTAAAAGAAGCATTAGCATTATTACAAGAGAGCGAAAGGAAATGTTGCATAATTACTCGTTGGTTCATGAGGGCTTGTCAGTGTCTATTTACCAATACCCTTCCACAGGTTATTGAGCAGTTACAAATGAAAGATAAATACAAAAATACCTTAGATTATGTCAGATGGATAAAAGAAAATGAATTGCACTTACTTCCTTGTGTTGAATTTCCACTCTGAATTTTGGAAGAATAATCATTCCAAATAGATAATAGAGGACGGAGTCAACTTAATAACTTAACAGGAATAATAGAGGTCGTTATTGAGTTATTGATTTATGTCAAAGAGCCGCAGGATGATAAGAGATGAAAGTTGAATTGGTTGACATCATCCTCTTTACCCCGTTAGAGAAAGCTCATCCCATTAGAAACGAGCTTCTAACGGGATTAGAAAAAAGTTCTCTAACGGGGTTTAATCCTGACAACCTGCGGCCATCTGATACGTCCCATAGAAATCCTTTGCTGCTATTCCAAGCCGGCGAGTATGGTAGAGCAGTAGAGCAGAAATTAAAGAAGAAAGATAAATAGAGGAGATGATTATGCTCATCTTTCTTGATGAATCAGGTGATCCAGGATTCAAGGTAGGAAAGGGTTCTTCCAATGTCTTTGTCATTGCCCTGGTAATATTTGACGACCATTTGGAAGCAGAAGAGACTGCCCTTAAGATAAAAAGGTTAAGAAGAGAACTTGGCAAAGACGATGGGTTTGAGTTTAAGTTCAATAAGTGCTCCAGGGCAATACGGTGCCACTTTTTGAGTACCATTGCAGAGTGTAGATTTAGGATAAGGGCATTGGTAATAAGGAAAGAGAAAATATATGGAAAAGAACTTCGGCGAAACAAGGAATCTTTCTATGCTTATGCTGTAAAAATGGTGTTGAAGCACAATAACGATACCATTAGAGATGCCAAATTAAAGATGGACGGACATGGAGAGAGGAAATTTAGAAGGGAGTTTTTGGCTTATCTTCGGCGAGAGCTAAACAGCCCGAGCAGAAAGATCGTATCACATCTTAGATTTGTTGATTCCCGGGGAAATGTCTTAATCCAGTTAGCAGATATGATTGCAGGAGCAATTCATAGATCCTTCAGCAATAAGGTTGATGCCAATATTTATCGGGAGATTATCAAGAAGAGAGAAGAAGATGTTTGGATATTCGGAAGATAAAAAAACGACCTAACGCCTATCGTGAGGATTCTCACGAACGCACACCATACGGTGACAGTTCAGTCGTTAGGTCTTTGTATTCATACAATAACATAGTTTTCAATATTTGTCAAACAGTTTTTTTGATAAAAATCAAAAAAAGAAGGGACGGTTTATATAACCTCTTCAATATCAAATAATACCAAATAAAATATTCCTTTTCTCACTTCACTTTACAAGTCTGTTCGAGAAACTAATACAGGGAGATGAAGGGAGACAAAGTTGAAATGGTTGACATCATCCTCCCTG
>JAHJDF010000108.1 GCA_018812595.1 Gammaproteobacteria bacterium | reverse complement strand
TATATAAACCGCTGCTTTTTTCAGGGCATGCCTTAGCGCATCGTCTCTTGCCCCTTTCTCTGTAGCAAACTTCTCTGACTGTCCAACAAAGAAGGGAAAGCCCTTTTCTTTTATCATCCAGATAGGCCTCCCTTTTTCATGAGTGCTCCAAATCAGCTTTTCATTTGGTGAAGATGTGGAAACTGGTCTTATAAATTTTCCGCCCCCACATCCAGAAAAGAGCAAGGAAACAATCCCTACTACCATTAAACTTGTAAATTTCTTCATTCTCATCACCTCCATTTTGCCATTTTATTTAAAATGGTAAAACACTACAGATAAAGAAAAGCCTGGATAAATAATTGCGATCCCCAAAGGTCTAAAACAAATAGCTTATTCCAAATTGTAGTGGTCGATTGGCTCCTACTAACCACCGAGCAAAAAGTCGCGAGTGCTCGGTTTCTAAGGAAAGACCAAGAAATGCTGCTGATTCTTTACCAATAATACCTCCAAATTCAATCCAGCTTCCGCCGGAGTTTTTATCTTTTGTAGGTTTGACTACTGGGATAAAAAGATTAAGTCCACCATACCATTTGTCTCCATATCCTACAAAAGGTCCAAGAGAGTTCCATTTATCTATAATAGGAAAACGCGCACCTGCTTCAATGCAGTATTTAGTCCTGGGACTAGCTGTATCCGTGTCTGTAGCAAGATCAGTAAATACCCCCACACCCAGTAGCCAATGGTATAATTTAGGCTCTCGCTCTAACTCCTGTATTGCCAATCGACGCCGTTCTTCTTCTAATCGAAGGTTTCTTTCCTTAATTTCGGCAATCTCAAGAAGAGAACTGATCTCCTGTTGCAACTGTTCAACCTCTTTTCGAAGTTGAGCCTTTTGAGTTCGTAGCTCCTCTAAGTCCATCTGGCTCGGTCTCTTTTCTTGCAAGGCATCAAATTTCTGCTCAATAGTAGTTAGTTGTGTTTCAATATCATTTATTTTGGATTGAGTTTCGCTCTGTGCAGCCCCAAAGCTGATTATTGGAAGCAAGCACAAAACCCCAACCGTTAATTTAACAATCTTTTGTTGAGCAGACATCTTTTGTAATAATTACTTCTATCTTTATTCGACCAATAAGATATTTCTGAAGGTGTATATACCTTAAAGATTACAGCCTTTTTTGCCTTTGGTGCAAGATTCTCAATTAGTAAAGAAATTCCCTCACATGGAAGACTTCAATAACTTTAGTCTTTGCTTTTATTCTATTAACAAACTCATCTTCATCTAAGGAGACAAGGATAGTCTGGTGATCTATGGATGTCTGTAAATAGAGAGAATCACAAGAGTAAATATTATACTGACCTCCTGTCAGGCCAGCCCGATAGCAAAACTCTACATCACAGGTTTGAATAACTGTGATTGCCCTTCTCAAGCTTTGAAGCTCTTCTCTGGCTACATCTACATCTAAATTTCGAGTTACAGCATTACCAACCTCAGTAAAGATAATACTTGGCTCTACCAAAAGAAGGTCTGAACCAATTCTGCTGATTATCTTTGTAGAGGCATCACTATACTCCTCATCTCCTTTGATGCTGGCTATAAATATATTGGAATCCAGGGTAAGATATTTGGTCATCTTAATAGCCTCTTTTGTGCTTCCTCATACTTCTTACTTCTTCTACTGAAGAGGCTTTGCTCTTCCACTTTCCCATCACCTTCTTTTTTAATTCTACCAATCCTTTTACCCCAGCTCTGGCCTTCATTATCTCTTCTTTTTCTATCAAGAAAAGGTCGGGTTTGCCCACCTTATTTTCCATCACACTTACCCTCGTCTCTAACTCATTTACCCTTTCTTCAACAGCAAGAGTTGGCATAATTGTATCTCCTCCTTGTTTTACTCTATCTCTCTCAAGGTGATGTTGTCAATCCAGAGTTGCATCACTACCCTTCTATTCGGATAATGGGATGATGTTTGTAGAGGTAAACCATTTATCCATTATGTACATACTAAACGCTGGAAACACCTTTCCTTCCTGTTTAACATTACTAAATCGTATGGTAAGCTTTATCGAGGCTTGAGGATCAAGATATTTCCTCTTGCTACTTCCATTACCCAATGTTGCAATTCCATTATATTGATTTCCCAAGTCATTTTGGAGATAGAAGTAATTATCACCACCACGTTCACCCAGATATATCCAAGCAAAGTCTGTGTTTTTATTTGTAACCGTAAAATCAAAGGTTATATCCCCTCCAGATTTCTTACACTCCTCCAAGGCAAAGAGGAACCCCCCTGCCTCCATTGTCTGGATTGGCTTTTTTGGGGTTGGTGTTGACACTGGTGTAGATGGGGTCTTTGCCTCTTCTTGGGCAGTAGATGCACCCTTTACCCCCTCCTCCATCAATCTTTTTACGGCTTCATTTTTGTTTATGGCTGTTTGTGCCACAGCCAAAACATCACCCTTCTCAGTACCAATTATTCTGGCATTCACCTTCAGTTGCTTCACTAAATCACCGATTGTGCCGCTGACAATGGCATCTACACCCAATATTCTGCCCAATTGCTTGGCTGAGGCCGGGTCTATAAGTTGGGTCAGGCTCAGCTTCTGCTCCTCAATCACCTTATTCAATAGGTTCCGCTCAATCACCTTGAACTTCCCTGTTTGAAAGAGCCTGGTTATCAGCTCTTCAGTCAGATACCTACCAAAGTTGGTCACATTTCCCTCAAGGTTGGTAAAGTCTATTACAGCTATGGTCGTCTTTTTCTGGACCGTCATATCCTTTGAGATCTGCTGGACCAACTCATTGATGCTGTCGTCTAAAGTGGGTGCCACCTTCTCCTTTAATATCTTTGCCCTTTCCTCTAAGCTCCGTATCTGTTGCAGTTGATCATCCGGTTTTTCATCTGACGGTCTGATCTCCTCTTTAGTAGAAGCACAGCCGGATAAGACCAATATTCCCCCTAACACTATGACAAACCTTAATTCCTTCAACATAGCCTAACCTCCTTTAATTTTTCGTAACAACAGTATATTTTCTCCTTACAATTTCGTTGATCTTTATCTCTATTCTCCTTGTTTTTCAGCAGAAAGCATCTGTTCAATAATCACCTTACCAACAGTCTCACCTGCCTTTTTTAAGGCATTGATTCCAGCCTCTTCGGATGTCTGGCCAAAACCGGCTAAGCCAACCCTGTTCTCTTGAGCAATTATCTGACCACTCGACAGGGAAATAACCTTTATATAGACATCTGCTGAGGTTACGATGAGACCGTATTGATTCTTACTATTAGCTCTGGTTGAACAGTTTCCAGTAACAATGAGATCAGCCAGATTAGAGTATTCGGATCTAAGGGAAAAGATTCTCTCCTCCTGGATAGCCATTTTTAGCTTCTCCACATTGGTCTTGCCAATATCCTGATTAGCAACTACCTGATACCCTGCTTCAAAGAGCCTAAATGAAAGTTCATTGCCGACAATGGACTCATCCATATCCTTTCCCAGGTTCTTCTCTGCGACCAAGACAATGACCTTAACATCCTTCTTGGGAGCTAATACCCTTTCTGGCTCTTTCTCTATCCCTTTTATTCTTTTTTGGGCTTCATCTATCTCCTTTTTTGGGATTGATGCCCTTACATAAGCCTTCCAGTAAGTTCCTATTGTGGTCTTATCAGCAAGTTGGATTTCATACCTTTCAATATACCAATTTTGAGCCTTAAATCTGCTGAAGTAGGCCTCAACCATCTGCCTTTCTTGCTCTTTTGGGGCTATGGCTGGATCAGTTATCTCGCTTGAAAGGTTATAGCTTGTCTTTAGGCTCTCATAAATGACAGAGACATCTGCACCGATGAAATTAGCTGTCTTTACTGCACCGTCCCTGAAGGCATCGTATCTGGCATCCCTCTCTTCGTCCTTCTTTCCAGAAAGACCAACAAAATAGTAGTATTCCTTATCACCTTCTGGTTCTTCATATATCCAGGAGGGTGGATTCTCTGCTGAGGCATAAACCAAGAGTTCTCTTCTCCCTTCAGGGACATCTTTGTCTTTTACCACCACATTAGAGGTAGCACATCCTATCAAAGTTGCACATAAAAGCAGGATAAAATTCTTTGGGTTAATCATCATTTTATTGCCATTGCCAGGGTTTATGGCTCAAATCCTCTTCTGATTGCTTCATCAAAGGCATCTAAAGCTGCCTTAAACTGCTCTTTTGCCTTTTCGTCTAAAGCCTCATCATACCTCTTCTGCATAATCCCTTTCTCTATTTGGGCTGTCCTTTTATAGGTTTCATCTATTGAACTGGCAGGAACCTCTGAAAGGAGAAAGGCAATCCAGTAAGTCCTACCCGATTCATCTTGCCACTTTTCCTCATACCATTCCCTTACAGCCATCCTATTGACTAAGGCCGTTGACAGTTGCTCCTCAAACTCACGAGATACCACTGTTGGGTCTTTAATCTGACTTGATACATTATGGCTGGCAAGGAGTTTTTGGAACTTATCCGTAACCAGTGTGTTTATATAAACCGCTGCTTTTTTCAGGGCATGCCTTAGCGCATCGTCTCTTGCCCCTTTCTCTGTAGCAAACTTCTCTGACTGTCCAACAAAGAAGGGAAAGCCCTTTTCTTTTATCATCCAGATAGGCCTCCCTTTTTCATG
>JAHJDF010000015.1 GCA_018812595.1 Gammaproteobacteria bacterium | reverse complement strand
TTTAGCAACATGGCGAATTTTTCCAGTCTTCTCTTCAATTAAAAGACCTTCGGCGGTTTCTTCCAGTTTCGCATTGTGTTCAATATATTCAATAATTTCTGATCGAGCATTTTCGGGAATTCCTTTTACACGACGATGAACGCTTGGGGCAGAGAGTAACCTTATTCTGCGTTCAATATCCTCGCTATCAAAATCCATTACACGCATGATTTGCTCCGGTATCGTGCCAGTATAACCAGTATCATAAAAGAGAGGGTCGGCATCGGCACTAATCCCTTCTTGCTGTAGGAATTGCTTTTTGGTCTCGTAATTTATGTTGTCTCTAAAGTATCGAGGATAAACAGTATATTTTGGATGAATCTCCAATATCTCGCCAGACTCTTTTAGTTTTTTTTTGCCCTCTAGTCCGAGCTTCCTTCGACGTGCGACGTCCTGTGTTCGTCTACCGATATATGCGTAAATACCATCACGGCCTAAAAATACTTCAAGCGGATATCTTCCTGTTTCTCGCAAGTTATCAAACTCCTCATAAAGCTTGTCGTACAAAGGAACGTCAACTTCGTGTATTTTTATATAACGCTTAAATCCTTCTTGTAAAATTCGTTCAATGTCCTTGCTCAAATCACTGAGTCCAGAAAATTTACTTATGTCGCCATCCATGCTTTGTACTAGATACCTCGCCACAAAAGACCTTACGTTATCAAGCAACGATGACATTTTTATTTCACTGCTCTCCGGATCAAGCAGGGCATTCCTATCATCCTCTTTTATATTTTTATTAGTTCTAATACCTTCTAAAAATTTGTCATAGGCGGTACTAATCTGCTCATTGATCTTTGCTAAAATTGGACCCGCCTCTTGAGCATTTATACCTAAAGCTTCTATCTCTTTTGTATTTAATGCCCCAGCCATTAATTCAGATATCGCAGAAGCAAGGTGTATTTGACGACTATCGAAACGCCATGGATGGTTTTCAAAAGGATCAGTTTCGCTGAACCCTTCATTGCCATGGCTGTAGTCGTATGAGTCTGAATCTTGATCCTGCCAATCTTCCTCTGGGAATTGCGCCTTATGCTTTGCGACTATCTCGTTTGCCTTGGTGAGTATATCACTGACCCAAGGCTCATCTTTCCAAATAGTCTGATCACTTTGAGTTGCGTACACAAATTTTTGAGCAACCGAGTATTCTTGTATCGCCTTGGCAACATTTTCAGCAACCCACGGCTCTTGGTAGTAATAGCCCAGATTTTCTACGAAGTAGTCTGCTATATCTTGATTCTCCGTCAATTTACTTGTGATTTGCTCAAAAGCTTTTTCGTAGGTATGTGGAAATAATTCAGATGTTTCCGTACCCAAAAATTTTATATATCGTATAAGATTATGTTCTGTGATTTCTGCGGCTTTATCTAGGTCTATTTGCTCAATTGCATTTTGAAGGGATTCATTTGATCTTAAGACTTTCAAAATCTCTATTTCCTCATCGCTAAGTTTGAAATCCTCACTCTTGTAATGTGCGATAATTATCTCTGGAGCAGGAGTGATATTTGTTCGGGACAATAAAAAGTTTATCAGTTCTGCTTTATTTGGAATATCTTCAACAAGAATCTTTGTATAAAAAACCTGAAGATCACCCCCGTCCATTTTAAAGGTTGCACCGAATTGGTTTTCTAATTGCGTTATGCCCTCGACATTTCCGGCTAGTAATTCCTTCGCATACAATTCTTGCAAACGTTTTTCTGCCGACGCCTCCTCTGGGCTTTGTTCTTTTTGAATACGTTCCATCTCCTGGATGTCAGGTTTGACTCCAGTGAATTGTTCTATGTAGTTGAAATTTTCTAGTGATTTCATAGTTTTTATTTAAATGAAAGTTGAGCAAGGTATATAGCTTGCACTGCTTTAGGAGATGGCAGGCCATATTTTTGCTTTAACCAATCCCATGCTTTTAAATATTCTCCATCAGGAGTTTTCTCGCAAGAAACATTCTGGCCTAAGGTTCTTGTATATGCCAAATCAACTAACCCTTGTGATGATTTTTTGCCAGTAGATTCTTCAAACCAAGAGAATAGATCGTCCAGTTCAGTACAACTGTATTCTGTCGATTTATGAGTCTCCAAGATTTTCTGAGTTAAACTTTCAACGGCATCGGCCTCTAATTGAACTTGTAAACCAGAGATTTCTTCTATAAGTTTTATACTTTTAACAGTACCAACAAATTCGCCCATTGTTGCCTTCTCAAGCCTGTGCATCGCGGCCATCTTTGCGATTTCAGGGGATACCGTTACTTTATATTTTTCTATAAACTTTGCGGCACTATCTTTTCTTAAATAATCTTCCACTAGCCAATTATATATTCTATTTTGCAAATCGCTTTCTGTTGGTGGAACACCAACCACTCGCTCAAATTTTTCATAGCTTCCATCATACGAAGCAAACATTACCCTTCGATATGCCATTGCCATTTGTTCCGAAGATAACTCCGGATGTACTTGGCTAAGTTCGTATAAAGCATAAAATGTCTCAATATCTTTATCGCTGTATGTGGCAAACTTGGGATTCTCGACAAGTTTCGTATACTCAGCTTGAACCATTTCGGGTGTAAGGGGGATAGTCTCTAGGCCAAGCAAGACCTTAATACTTCCTAAAGTTTTAAAGTCACGTTTTTGCAACAGGGCATCGCATTTTTGCATTATGCTCTCAGGAGAGACTTCCGGAACTAATCCCGTTTCTTTTTTAAATTTTTCGATGCTCTCTAAATTGCCACGTTCAAACAAGGCTTGATAAACACTATTTGCGATAGGAGGAGTTACCTCTGTACCAAATTTTTCTCTAAATAACTCAATTCCATCTTTTATTGAATTGTAACTTCTCCTTTTTATGTTACGTAAAAGAGCTCCGGCTAAAACATCAGAGTCAATTTTAATGCCACTCATTTTTTTCAATTCTGCAAGCCGATCGGCAAAATTGTTTACGTAATATTTGTATGAATACGCATCGTCACCACTTAGGCCATCCTCATCTCGCATCTTTTTCTCCCATTCATCTGCTTTCTGCAATAGATCACGATATACTTTTCTTACCAAATCAGGATTATATTCGAATTGGCCATATTGCAACAATTTCTCGAAAGACTGCAGTCTCCCTGACTCTAAAAGTTGTTGGCCCTTAGACTGAACTAAATCGGGAGATACTGTCGGTGTGACACCTGTTGCTTCAATTATCTTTTCTATCTTTTTTGTCCAATAGGGATCGCTCGCGATGATTTCCGAATAAGCAGATTGCAACCGTTCAATATTCGGCTTAATTCCAGTAGCGGTTGCTAAACTGCTTACTTTCTCAAGATCTCTTTCCAAACCGGAAGAATCAAATTCCTTTTCTCCGTGATACCTTTCTTTTTCATAATTTCCAGATTTTGCTTTCTCGACTCCAGATTCAATCTGTTGAGATATAAAAGCAAGCGTTTCTTCATCAAGTTGTAGTTCAATTCCGGTAAATTTTTTTACATTTCCAATTTGATTCTCTCGACCAGCTAAAATCCATTGTTTATAAAGTCTGTTGATATCACTGGGATCAAATTCCGGTTTGACTCCCGTAACTCCTGCTATTTTTTCTATACTATAAATGCCTCCTCGTCCTCCCCACGAATCCTCTTCAAGAGCCTCTCTATAAAAAATCTGAAGCTGGTCGGTTGGAATTTCTGGCTTTATCTCAGTAATTTTAAATAATTCTTCAAAGGCACTGGAGACAGAACCAAAACACATAGAACTACCTTGTCCAGTTTTTACACTATAAGCATAATCAGGAGATAAGAATTTTTTGTAAGCTTGTTGTGCTAAATCAAGAGGCAGAGGAATTCCTGTAAGTTGGTGCACTTTAACCAAATTGCTTGAGTGTACAGTTTCGTTCTGAACCAAACTGGTATATATCCTGACAGTCACTTCTGATGGAATTGTAACCCCAAACTGATCTAAGCGTTGTTTAATTTTTTTCTCCCAATCATTATCGTATGAATTACGTTTGTCCGAAGAAATTGTAGCTTGTTTTTCCAACCATTCTATTAGAGTCTTTTCGAGTTTATCCTTGTCGCAATCCTTGCCGGTCAGCTCCTTTATTTTTGCAAGCCCGTCAAAATTTAATTTCTCTAGATTTTGATCTTGTTTTGTTTCTATTTCTTCCTTGGTTGCCTTGAATTTAAATCCAAAAACCTTTTCGAGCTCTACTATGGGATTATGATAAGTGTTATCAATCAAACCAACCATAAATTGATGTGCTGTTTCTTTATCTACCGTAGGACGAATCTCAAATGCACCGTACAAGTTAGAAATAACATGTGCTTTTTTGTCAGTAATTGCTTTTTGATAACGATCTTGAATTTCTTGTTCTGGAATCTCAAATTCTACACCAGTGCCTTCTCTTAATCGGGCAATGTCTTCTTTAATCACCTTACCTTGATCAATATACCCATGTCCGCCATCAACTATTTTTAATGCCGTTTTTTCAACAAGGTCAACAGGAGGTTTCATTCCGGTCATTTCGGTGAGATCCTGAATACCAACATAGCCTTTTTCCCCATACCAACCTCTTTGGAGAAATTCTTCAAAAACAGGACTCATCTGTTCCGTGGTAAAAACTGGTTTTATTCCAGTCGCTTGTTCCAGCGACTCCAAAGAATCCATCCACCTATCTCCTCGTTTTTCCATAATCCGTGCATAAACTTTCCCCACAAATTCAGGGTTAGGCTTTTCGCCGATTTCAGATATTTGATATGTATCAAGGTACCCATTCTTTTCAAATTGAGCTTCATAGGCTCTTTGGATCATTTCACTTGTAACTTCTTCACCAAAAAGCATTGCAACTTTCTTTGCTTGTAAAATATCTCCCTTCCCAATAATCTCTTGAAAAATTGTTTTGTCTGGTTGTATGCCCGTTAAACTCTTAACACCTTTAATCAAATTTTCGGTTTTAAAACTATAGGATTTTTTGCCAGCAAAAATATTTCTATACTTTGTCTGAATTTGATCCTCCGATGGTGTGTAGCCGGTAGCTCGCTTGAACGCTTTTAGTTGATCCAAAATTCCTTCTTCTTGTCCAAATTGTTCGAGCAGTTTGCCAAATTCTTCAGCAACTAATTCTTGATCGGGTTCAACTTCAGATACAGACTTTATTTTGCCAAAGTCCTTAACCCAATTACTTGGGCGAGCAGTTATCAATTCACGCATTTTTACCCGTATCAAATCTATACCGGGAGCACTCTCTGGCCTGACCTTTTGTAATGTCTTTATCAGCTCAAAATCACTCTGCTGAAAAGCATCATCTAATCGCTTTTGCCATTTTTGGTCATCAATTTCGCCAGTTTTAATCGCCTCGGCTTTTGGTGTTTCTTTTTCTATTTGAACCGACTTTTCGTCAATGGGCTCATGACCCTCCACACCCAAAGCCTCTCGCCATTCATTTGGTGAGTCTATACCATAATCTTCAAGCTCTTGTTTGAGGGCTTCTTGTTTGTTTATTGGTGATCCAAATTTTTCTCCCATATATTTTATATTAACTCCTCGACTGATACATTTAAAGCTTTAGCTATTTTTTTCAAAGTATCAATAGTTGGGTTGTCTTGTTTTCCAGCCTCAATATTAATAATCGTATTGTTGGAAACATCAGCCAGCCGAGCCAATTTTTCCTGCGACAAACCCAGCTTCTCCCGAAGCTGTTTTACTTTTTTAGCTAAATTGCTTTTACTTGACTCTGTCATAATTTATTAGTAATATTATATTGTGGTATAATGAATCTATGAAAACACATTTCCCTTACAATTTAATATTACCAAAATATTTGAGAATAGTAAAGAAATTTTTGTCGCAGCCACATGATAATGTCCTAGTGTAGCCAAGTAGAAATGTCCTACCTTAACCCCATTAAATGAAGCAAGCTATTTAACGGGGTAAACAATTTGTGTCATAATACTTCATTGTTTAATTAATAATGTTATTAAATAATTTTGGAGGGAATATTTAATAACAACA
>JAHJDF010000014.1 GCA_018812595.1 Gammaproteobacteria bacterium | reverse complement strand
CTGCGTTGTAGTAAAACGTGGTGCTCGCGTCTTGTGTGTGTATTTGCGACGGCTTTCCGTAGCTTGTGTACACAATCATTCTGCTGGCTTCTTTGTTGATCTTATCCGCATTGGTTTGCTTGCCTTCGGCGTCGTACAAAAATCTCTCCACCGTCTTCCCTGCATCGTCTGTGATGCTTGTCACCGCATGCGGGCCTGCTTGGTCTCCGTAGTGGTAATGCCCCACATCGGATTTATACGTGAGGTTTCCGAGAGGGTCGTATTGGTACGTGCGTTTGGTCGTGCCGTTTTGAGCCCATTTCGTGACGCGGTCTAGGTCGTCGTATTCGTACGTGTCTGTCGTTTGCGCAACGTCGTTTGTTTTTTTCGTCACGTTTCCTAAGGCGTCGTAGGTGTAGTGCAGGGATTGAATGTTGTTGTTGGTTTTGGAGACGCGATGAATCGCATCTCTACGTTTGGAAAGATAGTGCGTTGGTGTGGGAAACAGTTCGTGTTGCAGTTGCAGCTCGCTTCCGGCTTTGGTTTCGATGTCTGTTAGAAAGCCGTTTGCAGGGTTGTACGTCTTCGTTGTGACTAGACCGTTCGATCTTGTGAAAGAGGTGATGTGACCTTCTGCGTCCATGCTGTTTAGTTTCCAGTACGTCCCTCCCATTGAGATGTTTTTCTTGGCAATGAGGTAACCCAGCGCGTTGTATTCGTTCTGGATCTTTACGTTGCTCGCATAACGGGCAATCGCTACTCGGCCTGCAGCGTCGTAGGTTAATTGGCTTGTGTAATCTCGGTCATTGGCGTGGATCGTCGTCTTGCTCGGCCTTCCTAAGGGGTCGTACCATCCAATAGAGGTCAATCGTTTGTTTTATTTTCCCTTTCGCAAGCTTCATCAAATTTATCTATCTTATCTGCCATTTCGGCTAACTTTTTACCGATCAGCCTTGCTTCTTTAGAAGTTAATCTTACTGGGCTTCCAACTTTGCATAATCGATGACAAGCATCACAAAAAATTTTGACGCATATATTTTGTTCTTCATCAAAATATATTTGCGCATCAAAACCGTTTACATCAATACATTCATTGAATTGCAAATCCGGATTTTTCTTTTCTACAACTTGTTCAATTTTATCAGCCATTTCAACAAGCTTTTCACCGATAATTCTAGCTATGTTTGATGTTAGTTCCTCTGGATCTACCTTCAATTGATTTGAATGCTCAACTATTTTTGTATGAATGCTTGAATCTTGTTCAATCCAAAAACTAACATCACCTTCTTTCATAAAAAAATAATCTTTAAGCTTATATTCATAATTCATGATTTTTTCCTCTACTAATAAGCATTGGGAGAATAGAGCAGCAAACCAACCCCATTCATTATTCGGCCAAATACACCAACAGCACCTCTAGATATTATTGTCCTTATTGGAAAATGTTTATCGCCTACCGCATTTCTAATGGGTGTTCCATTTTCGTCATAACCATGCGCATGGGGTTTCCCTGCAGAAGAAGGATTATCATAGGGCTCCCCTGTTATTTTACTTCTATGTCCTACCTCATCTATTCTCAGCCTTTCTTTATTCGTAATCGGATCTTTCCATTTCTTTGGATACATAGGGTTATCTTTGTCACCAAAAGGCTTCAGTCCCTTTTCTTCAGCCATGTCTCTAATTTCTGATGGTGTTTTATTAGTCAAATCCTCTCGTGTAATTTTCGGACTGGTCTGCTCGGCCATTTCATGCGCAACGCTGTTAAACATCTCTGCGAAGGCTGCCGTCTTCGCTCCGTTCATAAAGCTTCCTCCGGTCGCGCTCGCTACGGTTCCTCCTACGATTCCTGCCGCGATGCTTCGGCCGGCTACTACGCTTGTTTTTGAAAGGTCGGTTCCTATCTTGTTTAATGGCGTTGCTTCTGCGGCTGCAGCACTTAAAAATCCATCTGCGAAGTTCCCTCCTTCTGCCGCTTGTATCCCTCCTCCCACTAATCCGTGCACCGCTATGCGGGTCGGAATTTTCGCTTCGTTTCCGGCCGCTACGGAAGCAGAGTCTTCTCCTAGCATGTCTCCCACTCCGTGCCACACCGCTGCGGTTGCAGAAGAACACCGTGTAAAAGAAATTTTTGAGTGAAAAATAATGTATCAAATACTACAAAATGAATTTCATATTCAAGAAAGGGAGTGTTCACAAAAAAACCAGATTGCACTCGCTACTAATGTGACTTCTTCAAAAACAATGCTTTTAATTTCGACAATAAACTCTTTGGCTTCTGGACAACATTCAATAAATTTTTTTCATGATGTTTTTTCCAATCATTCAGACGCTTCAACTCTGCACTCCCTTTTTCTGTTATGTAAAACCAAATCACATCGCCAAGATTCGGTTCTCGATCCAACTGGTCCCAATCGATTTTTATTTTTTCTACCAATTCTTTTGGTTCTCCATGCCAACGCTTAAAAGTGCCATCTCTCAAAGGAAATCCAACAACAATGAATTGTTTTTTAAGAAACTCTAATACGAGATGCAAAATTATTTTTTGTATTTCATCAGCATCTTTTGTTCCTAAAATATTTTTTGTTATCCGTATGATTAACCACAAACCCGTAGAGTCATCTTGACAGAGTATTAAAAATTCAATTTTTAAATCACGCGCCTTAGAGATCGTCATGCTATTTACCCCAAAAATTTAAGCTTAGTTATTTCATTCTCCGAAGAAGTAGCCGAAGAGGTAAGACAAACTGTTCGTGTCTATGTTTCCTGCGGAGCATCCGTATGCCGTCAAACCAAACGTCGCTCCGTCTCCTGCTCCTACGAAAAAGTTAGCGGCCGTCTTTTCCGTCAGCGAGTAGATGTGCTTCGTCGTTACAAAGCTCTGCAAAAGCTACTTTTGGCTCCGTTGGCGAAGTTTCCTCATAATCGCCTCACCATCATTTCAAACCATAAATAAACACAGACTTTCTCTGCTTCAATTCGGGTGTGTTCTTTAAAATTAGCGATATATAACCGAATATTATTTTTCGAGTTCTGAATTCTTTTTTCTTTCCCAACATAAATAACCCTCTCCGTCATATGCTCCAAGAAGTAAAACCTGAATGTTGCGACACAAAGTCTTTAATTGGTTGTCTGAGATCTGAATTGTTGTATTTTTTACAATATTAAAAACGTCGCCTCTGGCAAGAATTCCAACAAAATGCCACGCTGTTTTACATTGCTTTACCACATTCAGCACAACCTCCAATTCAGACGTTGCCCCAAGAAAATAGGTAATTGATTTGTTATGAACTAATAAAGAACTTCCATTAATTTCAATATTTTTATCACTAGAATAAGCTAATACATCTTCAATAAGACAATATGAATCATCGCTTGATGAAAGATAGTCAAAAATAAACTTTGAAAAATATTCATCTAAATTCGGAACTTGTTCCCATGATTGTCCTTTCGGTAACCCAGCATCGTTTAATATGCCTCCAGCTTTATACCTATCAATCTGCTTTATATGCGCATCGCGAGGCAAAATTGTATATACGTCCCCTAAATTCAAATTTAAGCGATGTATCATTATTTCAGATAGCATTCCTCCTGCTGCTAAATGTTCTTCTATGTAAACCTTGGCCTTACCGTCTAACTGATATTGCATCATTTCATCTTTCATTATCATTTTGCCTCCCAACCACCATCAGGATATAAACGCCAATTGTTATCATTTGCATCTTTATAATCCCAATGCGAACCAACAGGCTCTTCATGATTAAAATCCGGATGTAAAGATTCACCTGTTTGTGGGTTATACCAAGAACCTTTTTCGCCACCAACAGGAGATTTTCCTCTCCATTCAAAACCTGCTTTTGGCGCTTCCTTTGAATTAGTAGGTAAATCCTTTCCAGAAATTGCAGGACCTTCTTCTATATTGCTTGAAGCAGTCTCTCTAAACATCATCGTCAAATCAGTACCTAGTGCTTTTAGCATGCCTCCAATTGCACCAATGGTACCTCCAGCTAAAGCTCCAAATCCTGCTCCTGCGAGTGTACCTCCACCCGGTTCAATCGCTGTTCCAACGACTGCACCATCTTCACCTCCTGTCGTTGATCCCACCGCAGCTCCT
>JAHJDF010000013.1 GCA_018812595.1 Gammaproteobacteria bacterium | reverse complement strand
TTAAAATAGTATTTGCTCCTTTGTGTGGTGCGGCATTATCGGCTGTCGAACTTCCTTTTTCAAATCCTTTGCAAGAACTTGATACTTTTAATTTGTTTAAAATATTTACAAGTATCCAAGACTGTAAGCCTTTCAGTTTTCTACTCGGCTGACATATTGTTCTAAGTTTACCGGATTTTTTCGGTATTGTATAAGTCTTATAATATTTGTCGGAATAAATTGAAAGCTGGTAAATGGTATATTTAGAAATATGAGTGATTTGAGAGAAATCAACAACATCTTTAATTGCTGGTAATCCAAGCATATTAAGCTTTATGCTATCTGTCTTGTTCATAAATTTTTAAAGAAGGCTGGGCAGTTCTTTTTACTCCATAACATTTGAGTGAAGTTTAATGATAAATATGAAATTTATCATTAAAATTTGCGATGATAAAATTGAGTTTAGAACTCGGATGTCGAAACAACACCCACTCGCTTATATGTTGTAAACAACATAGTCAGCGTCTAAAAAGAACTTACCCTATACCTTCAATCTCCTTTTTCTGTTTTTCCAATTTAGTATTTCTAATCGTAAATTGTCAATTGCTACTGTTTCATTTTGAGTTTTAATTCTGCTACTTATCTTGCGAAAATTCAAAAAGTCTTTGACCCCCAACGGAGTTAATTTGTAACCATTAGGTGTTAGCTCAACTTGATGCTTTTTTGTTAAAATTGTCAATGCTGTTGTTGTTGTTTGGAATGAATTCATTTCATCTTCTGTTGCGTTTCCTACAAGATTTATTAAAGTAGTTTTTGAGACTGGTTCTAATAAAAATATTGTTGGAAGTAAAAAGTTGCTAAGTTGTAATAAAGTGATTTTATCGCTTACTTTACTACTGCTTTTTTTCATCTTTCCGAGAGATGTTCTTAATTTCTCAACTTCTTTGGTAGTAATGTTATCTGGATCAATATAAATCAAACCATGCTTATTAGTCTTTTTTACTAATCTAAGTGGCCCTCGATTAATAAAGTTTTTGTCCTTTTTATGTTTTTTGTCAATAATACAAATGAGCTTATTTCTAAGTTTTTCATCATTTGCAAATGCTCCCAATTCTACAAATGAACCTGGACTTTCAGGAATTAATACAACTGCGTCAACACTTTCGACTAAGAGATTTTCAAGTGAAAGCAAGTCTATATGTTGTGAACTATAAAGCAATTCCTCAAAAATGTCTTCTGGATAAATGATGTCGTAATAAAATGAATACCACCAATCGCCAAGTGCTTGTGCAATTTTGTATCTCATTTTGTCTTTTTGAGAAATGTCTGCACCACACAAAAAGATAGTTGTCTTATATGTGTTGACTGGTTTGAAAATGTCATTACGAATTTTTGTCGACAACTTATTACAATCTGCTTTTGATATGTCTTCTGTTAGTGTCATTATCTTTTTAGAATTACGCCTAATGGTTTAATGTAAAAGAGGTTTTGCGAAGCAAAATTTGGACGAAGCGAAACGAAGTTTTTTACATCATGTTATCTGCCGTTGCGGGCATTTCCCTTTTAAATGAATTTTGAAGGTTTGAACCACTATTAAATTTGGCGACAAACGGCCTGTTAGTAAGTTCTGACACCCTTTTGTTTCTCCCACCCTTAATCTTTTACAAGAGAAAGAAACTTCTTTGAAAATACCAAAAAACCCTTTGAGTTAATGATCCTTCCATTGCAGGAACGATAGTTATAGATCCATTAGGTGTAAATATTTTTATGTCAACATTCCTATGTTTAGGAGAAATCTTGTTATAGGTAATTGCAGTATGTCTCATCCTTAGTAGCCTTTGGCCATAGTTGCCGCCATGTTGTTCTTCTTCTATTTTTCTACGAATAGGTTCTAAGAAATGACATAGTCTAATTATAATTGTATGATACTTTCCCAGAAATACTTTATAATTAATAAAGCCATCCTCTGCAAGTTGTCCGAGATCATTTAATTTACCAATAACCTTTCTTGCTACATAAATTTGTTCATCATTAAGGCTGTTGAGTGCTTGGGCTTGCTCCTTAGTAAGGAGCATTCGACGCCGCTCACCTTCAGAAATTTTATAGCCTACTATACGGATTGGTGGCCGACTAGCAAATTGCGTTGATGAAACAACTAATTCGATTGGAAATGTTAAAAAGACTTTGTCACGATCTTCACGAAATTCGTCGACCAATTCTTGCATCTTACGAATTCCATCAAATTGAAAAGTTCTCGCAGCTGTTCGTAATTGTTTATAAATAAACCACCCCGTAATAGCAAGAATCAGAGCATTTGCTAATACGCCTATTGCCTCCAAACCACACCAAAAAACTGTAGGTTTACCAAGAAATAACTCAATCATCATATTGTAACCCCAAGTCTTTACTTTTTTTTCGGAAACAACTTTAAAAAACGATGAGCTGACTGTATTGTTGAGCGAATCTCTTGTAGATAATTACTTGGCCCAGTCATACCTTGAAGCTTACCGCCCCATACAGGAGGAAAACCTACAGTTTCTACTATTACATCACGTGGTAATGCCAATGTTCTTATAGCTTCAAGTTGTTGATAGGGCACATATATTTGACTTGTCACCAATAGCAATGATGAACCAGGTGACACATTAAACTTCGAGAAAAAAAACTCGTATGTGTCCGCGGAATTAGCCCGGCGTTTATCTGGTTCAGATGAAGGCGCAGACATTGATACTATGGGAGGCAATTTCATCGTGATGCTATATCTTCGAATCACCCAGTTTCTATTAACATTTATTGGATCATCGTAATGTTCTTCAGTAAAATCTCTAATTATCTGAAATGACATCTCAGCACCTGCATTCAAAAGATCAAATTCATCCACAGCGTTTAAAGCATAAGTATCCGTTGCCTCTCGTTCCGAATCTGCCACTGGGCGCGATGACGCCAACAAAACTATTGCTTTAGGTTGAATATGCCGCTCTTTCATCATTTTAGCTGCCAGCCGTGGTCTGAGGAGACATGATAATCGTGCGCCACCCAAAACCAACACATAATCATAGGACTGTCTTGTTGGTTCGCTGATGCCGATTAATCCTATAATTTTAGCAGAATCCTCAATCAAATTTTGTTGACGTGGCGTTAAATGTGAGTCATTGAGTAACCATCTTGCACCTTCACCGATATCTTTCGCTACTGCTTCTTGTTGTAGTCTTCTGAAATCCCATTGCTCGCTGAAATTTAGCAACCATGTTACCAGAGAGTCTAAGTCTAATTCGTTAGGAACCTTTGAACCGAAACTATCAATTAACTGTGACAATGCAGATGACCGAACCCAAGTCTCAATTGCTGCGTGAACCGAAGAAACTCTGTCTTCCTCAATGGGCGGACATTTTAAATAAATAATATTATTTTTCATGTCGTTTTTCTCTCCTCACTATTTATAATCAATAAGAATATCTCCTTACGCCCGCAATAAGCAGATAACTTAAAACAGAAATAACGGGACCAGCCCTTAAAACTTGAAAATGTATGTTGGGATGTACTTTACCTAACCTCTTCAATATTAGACACTACC
>JAHJDF010000003.1 GCA_018812595.1 Gammaproteobacteria bacterium | reverse complement strand
CGTTGCCTCGAGTCTTGACCCCTGCCACGCCTCTGTCACAAAACGACGAAACGGTAGGGACGTTGCCTGGCAAATTGAGTGTTTCTTCCACAGGCGCTGCCAATTACACGATACCGATAGAAGTCCCGCCCGGCACAGCAGGGATGATGAAACGGGCGGATTGCAAAAGGCCCAATCAAGATTCGAGCAATAATCAAAATTTAAACCGCTACAGCTATCATTATAACTTTCGCATAAACGCAAACATGCTTTTGATTGAAATTGGAAGTTCGCCATATTGTTTTGCGAGTTTTAAATAAGTCTCATTTCGATTATTCAACATCGTGATTGCTTTGCTATTAATGCCGATCCACAGTTCGTCAATCACGAAATCTTTCGTAAAAATATCGGCATATTCTTGAGGCTTTAAATAGCTAAACAGCTTATTTTCATACATACAGAGAGCTTCAGTGGGGTAGTTCTCATCTTTATGATTGAGGCGATATTTTTCCCATTGTTCTCGATATTCTGTGGGAGACAAAAGCAGATGGTCATATTCATGACCGCTTCCCCAATTTTGATGATCACCAGAAGGGCTATACCAAAGTGGTCCAAAAGAAGCATAAAAACCGCCGTTCTTTTTCAATACGTCACAAACAGCTTTCATGAAAGCAGACATGTTTTGTACATGTTCGAGTACGGCATCCGATAAACAACAATCAATAGAGTTTGGTTCAATAAGCTTGGCAGCTTCTTCCATGGTGGCTGCATAGAATTGCGTAGAAACGTTTGTTCGAGTTTCGATTTCTCTTTTTAGCTCTTCCCAAATGGCATGAGGGAAAGGTTCAATACAATGCATTTTTTTTGGTTGAAATTTTTCAGCAATCGTAAATAAGTGTTTTCCATAACCACATCCGATAATCAGAATTTCTTTATTTTTCAATCGATATAAATGATTCGCTTGACTTAAATAATCCAAATTTCTATATCCGCCTTCCTCAATAAAGAAATCTGTAAATTTTAGTTGCGCAGGTAAATGAAAGTGCTTCCTAACAAGTTGTCTTTGATTTATTCGTCTTAGAGGACCGTACAAAGTTCTGAGATGGTTTTTTATTTTTTCAGTGATAGGTGGGTGTATTTCTTGTTGGATCTCTTTCATAAAATCTTGAACGTTTGCCATTTCTTACTCCGTGGGATTTAGAAGATTTTAGTTATACATAAAACGTATAATAAAAAAAGATTTTATAGGAAAAATTAAACATCATGCACATATCAATCGAAGCTTAATATTCTTTATTAGAAGCGTTTTGGCCTTGTTTATAAACGTAGAGACGCGATAAATAGCGTCTCTACGTTTGAGATGATGGGGATGGTTATATCGATGGATCGAAGTGGGATTACCCTTTTCCTTTTTGCATAGGAACAATGATGTTTGTGGGATAGTCATACGCAGAACCATTCGCCATATCAACGTCGGCACCTATGACTCCGCCGAATACCACGTTTCCAAACGCCATGCCTTTTGTTTTTGACTTCACGTCTTTTTTGCCCGATTTGTATCCGCTTTTTTTGCAAGTCACTTTCATGTCACCGTAAGCGCGATGAACGGTTGTTGAACCCGGTGTCTTGTTGACATACCACGTCCCTTTTGAATTCGTTAATTTACAAGTTGCGCCTTTTGCTGGTGGTGTGGAGACTGAAACGCTTTCATTACTTCCATCAACAATGGAAGCACAACCTGAAAGCAGACTGGCGGCACAAATGATTGCCGTTGAAATCATTAAGCTGTATTTGGTTTTCATTTTTTTACCTTTGTTTCGATAATTACGGGCTTTCCATAGATACTTACTATTTCCATATTCTATTAAGTGTAGTGGCTATTTTTAAATCTCCCAGGGGAAGTTTCCCTGATTGTTAGGGCTGTGTGTTTGCTCCTAAGAATATAGAAATGCATTATTGGGTTTTAATTTTTTGTGTTTATTTAGGTTTTTGGATTTCCGCCGTAGCTAGGAATGACAGACAAGAGAGAGAATGACGGGAGGTTGGTTAAAAATGACGAGTGAAAAGAGAGATTTTTCAGATGATTAAAAAAGTATTTATGTTTTTTCTTTTGTTTTTACCGGTGATGGGTTGGGGACAAACGGCAGCTCAATTGTTACAGCAAAAGTTAAATGGCTTTCAAAGTTTGTCCGCTCATTTTGAGCAAATTGTTAAAGGTTCGGATGGAGTTGTTTTGCAAAAATCTTTGGGGACTTTGGAACTTCAGCGACCTGGAAAATTTCGTTGGGAAGTCACAAAACCAATGCGCCAACTGATTGTGACAGATGGCAAAACCGTTTGGATCGATGAACCGGATTTGCAGCAAGTGACCATTCGGAGCCTCGATATAGACAGCCAACAAACACCGATCCTGTTGTTAACGAATCACGCTTACTTGATGAATAAATTTACGATCAGTCAGCTTTCAGCTAAGGCCTCTATGCAGCGCTTTTTATTGATTCCAACAAACAAACAAGAAGCTTTTGGTCAAATCATTATCACTTTTCAAAAAGATCGCTTAAATCAAATGGAATTCTCGAATCAGCTGGATCAAAAGACGCAGCTGATTTTCAGTGATGTCAAAATGAATCCCGCATTGGATGCGAAACTCTTTGTGTTCACGCTTCCTAAAGGAGTCGATGTCATTGATCAACGCACTACCTGAAACACCCGATTTTCTTCCTTTAGCTGCACGCATGCGGCCTACGCGCATCGATGATTTTGTGGGCCAATCACATTTGCTTGGAGACGGTAAACCGTTGCGTCTGGCTATCGAAAAAGGCGTCTTGCATTCCATGATTTTCTGGGGGCCTCCCGGTACTGGAAAAACCACCTTGGCGCAATTATTAGCGGCGCATGCACACGCAAGGTTCGAAGCGATTTCTGCTGTGTTTTCTGGAGTGAAAGAAATTCGTGCGATTGTTGAACGTGCCAAAGCTGCGCAGACCAATCAACAGGCGACTTTGTTGTTTGTCGATGAGGTGCATCGTTTTAACAAATCTCAGCAAGATGCTTTCTTGCCTTATGTAGAAGATGGCACATTGATTTTTATTGGCGCGACGACAGAAAACCCATCGTTTGAATTAAACAATGCGTTGTTATCCAGAGCGCGTGTGTATGTATTGAAGAGCCTGACTGACGCGGATTTGTTACAAATCATTGATCGCGCATTGAAAGATAAAGAAAAAGGCTTTGGTGCTTATAGCGTCGATTTTCCTGAAGAGTTTCGTCAGTTGTTGGTTCAAGCTTCGGATGGAGATGCGCGTGTGGCGCTCAATTTGCTTGAGATAGCTATGGAATTAGCGGGAGGCGATGAGCATCACAAAGTGCTCTCAGAAGAGACGTTAAAAGATGTATTGAGCCACAGTTGGCGACGTTTCGATAAAGGCGGGGAAGCGTTTTACGATCAAATTTCGGCGTTGCATAAAGCGGTGAGGGGGTCGAGTCCGGATGCTGCCTTGTATTGGCTGGGTCGTATGATCGATGGTGGTTGTGATCCTTTGTATGTCGCGCGTCGTGTCGTGCGGATGGCTACTGAAGACATTGGCAATGCAGATCCTCGTGCGTTGGAAATTGCATTGAATGCGTGGAATGTCTATGAGCGTTTGGGTTCTCCTGAAGGGGAATTGGCGATTGCTCAAGCCGTTGTGTATATGGCGGTGGCGCCGAAAAGCAATGCGGTTTATGCCGCTTGGGGAGCAGCGATAAGGGATGTGAAAACGTACGGTTCTCTGGAGGTGCCGTTGCATATTCGCAATGCGCCAACGAAACTCATGAAATCGTTGGGGTATGGAAAAAATTATCGTTATGCGCACGATGAAGCAGAAGGGTATGCGGCTGGGGAAAATTATTTTCCTGAAAAGATGCCGAAGGGACACTATTATTTTCCTGTGAATCGCGGGCTTGAAATTAAGATCAAAGAAAAGTTGGAACGATTGAAACAGTTGGATCAAAAGGTTTTAGAAAAGAAGGAGAAATAGAATGCTAGATATCAAGATGTTACGAGAAGATCCTCAATACGTTGCCGAGCAATTGAAAAGACGAAAATTTGAATTTGATGTCGATCAATTTCAACAGTTAGATCAAACGCGGAAAGAAGCTCAAACGAGAACAGAAGCGTTGCAGGCGGAGCGGAATGCTAAGTCAAAAGAGATTGGTCAGGCCAAAGCGCAGGGAAAAGATGTGCAAGCGGTAATACAGCAAATGAGTGTTGTGAACGATAAGTTGAAGAAGAACGAAGTGTTGTTGGCGGATGTGCAACAACAGTTGCAGGACATTTTGTATCAACTGCCTAATTTATTGGATGCTTCTGTGCCGAACGGTTTGGATGAAGCGAATAACGTGGAAGTAAGTCGTTGGGGCGAGCCGTCTGAGTTTGATTTTGAAGCGCAAGATCATGTGGCATTGGGCGAGAAGCGGGGTTGGATGGATTTCAAAACGGCCGCCAAAATTTCTGGTTCACGTTTTGTCGTGTTGCGTGGTCCGCTTGCAAGAATGCAGCGTGCGTTGATCGATTTCATGTTGGATATACATACGAAAGAGCATGGGTATACCGAAGTCTATGTGCCGAATCTTGTGAACAGCGATTCGTTGTTTGGAACGGGGCAATTGCCGAAGTTTGCGGAAGATCAATTTCGTGTCATGGGCGAGCAAGATTTGTGGTTGATTCCAACGGCTGAAGTGCCTGTGACGAATTTCATGCGGGGAGAAGTGGTGAGCGGGAAAGAGTTGCCGCTGAAGTTTGTGGCGCATACGCCTTGTTTTCGCAGTGAAGCCGGTTCGTATGGAAAGGACACGAGAGGGATGATTCGGCAGCATCAATTTGAAAAAGTGGAGATGGTCCAGATTGTGAAGCCGGAAGAATCGTTTGATGCGTTGGAGGTGATTCGTAGTAATGCGGAGACGATCTTGCAGCGGTTAGGGATTGCTTATCGTGTAGTGGTGTTGTGTGCGGGCGATACCGGTTTTTGTTCTGCGAAAACGTATGATTTAGAAGTGTGGTTGCCTGGGCAGAAGAAATATCGAGAGATTTCTTCTTGCAGCAATTTGGTGGATTTTCAGGCGCGTCGAATGGATGCCAAGTATCGCGATGCGGACGGCCACTTGCAGTATGTGCATACGTTGAACGGTTCTGGTTTAGCGGTAGGTCGAACGTTGATTGCTGTGATGGAAAATTACCAAGATGCCGAAGGACACATTCATGTCCCAGAAGCACTGCAACCCTACATGGGTGGCGTGAAGGTTTTATAACGCTCCTTTCTTCGTCACTCTCGCGAAAGCTAAGAATCCAGGAAAGAAATATATTAATTCTGGATCCCCGCTTTCGCGGGGATGACTGGTATCTGAGGGATGACTGGTATCTAGGGGATGATGACCGAAGGTTATCGGCGACCGCCGGAGAAGAATGAAAGAATTCTGAGCAAGCTCAAGAACAGATTGAAGATAGCAACGTATAAAGTCACGGTTGCCATGATGTAATTTGTTTCCCCACCTCGAACAATCAAGCTGGTTTCAAAAAGAATATATCCGCTACTGATCAAAGCAAAAGCCATCGACACCAGCAGGTCTAATGCCGGTATATTTAAAAACAAGCCGATGAGTCCACCGATAAATGCAAGAGTGATTCCGATGAATATGAATCCAGCTAGGTAACTAAAGTCTTTTTTGGTGACGAGGGTGTATGCCGATAGAGCGACAAAAATAACGCCTGTCGCGCCTAGAGATGTCGTAACGATTTGAGTGCCGTTACTGAAGGCGTGGATATAGAGGTTGAGAACAGGACCAAGCGTGTAGCCTAGAAAACCAGTGAGAGCGAAAACGCTAACGAGCCCCCAGGCGCTGTGACGCGTGGCATTGGTAAGAAAAAGCAATGCAAAGTAGCCGACTAGCATCAAAAAAGGATTCATAGGCGCTGCATTTGAAAACATGGCCCAGCCTGCAACGAGCGCGCTGAACAGCAAAGTGGTCGCTAGTAACAAATAAGTTTTTCTTAAAACGGGATTCATGCTCAAAGCAGATTCGGATTGAAATGTCAGTTGATCTTGATAAGACATAGCGCACCTCTTGGTTAAATTCGAAAGCGCAGAAGTATATGAGGTCGTATCCGACGAACTCAAGTTGTAAATCTTGTTCTATTAAATGTAGAGGCGCAATTCATCGCGTTTCTCCTCATCAATAAAAAAAGCCACCCTTTGGGTGGCTTTTTTTATTGGCGGAGAGGGAGGGATTCGAACCCT
>JAHJDF010000114.1 GCA_018812595.1 Gammaproteobacteria bacterium | reverse complement strand
TTTCCCCTCAAACTCCCCCAATTTTTGTCCGCTCGCTTTTTATCTGTCATCGGCGGGCTGACGAATTAGCATAATATTGACAAAAAGATGATAATAATTTAAATTAAGCGCAGTAAGAAAAACCATAGCGGTTTTCTGAAATGTACTTTTATAATATAAAAAGGAGGTGGTTACAATGTTTTGCCAGTCAGTTTCAACTCCGATCGTCAAACCAGTCAATGGACTATGTAACTTGTCCTGTTCGTACTGTTATACTTCTGGACTTAAAATGTGCGCTGACAAAAACCGTATGCGTCCAGAAATATTGGGAGCCACGATCGATTTCTTCTGCCGTGATCAAGACGATATCGAGTTTATCTGGCATGGAGGAGAACCCTTGCTTGCCGGATTGGATTTTTACCGCAGGGCAGTAGAATTCCAAAGTGCATGGGAACAACAGGGAAAGAAAATCACAAATTTTCTTCAAACAAATGCCACCCTCATTACTTCCGAATGGGTCCGTTTCTTCACTGAAAACGATTTTCTTGTCGGCGTAAGCCTTGACGGACCAAAAAAATTTCACGATCAAATTCGCTGTTATTCCACTAGCAAAGGATCGTACGATGAGGTCATGAAGGGCATTGATTTGTTGCGTCAGGCCGGCATATTTAACGGAATTATCTGTGGCATAAGCACCATTAATCACAAGTTCCCGAAAGAAATTTTCAACTTTTTTCTTGCGGAAAATATAAAAAAGTTGAAATTCGCCAGAGTGAAAAGTATCGGCCATTATAACAACATATCCTCGTTGGTTATTTCGCCAGCGCAATACGCTGATTTTATGATCGCCATCTTTGATCTCTGGTTGGAACTAGATGATCTAGAAGTTGAGATTCGAGATATTCAGAGCGTTGTCAGCCTGATTCTCGGAGGGAATAAACGCGAGTGTATCTACATGGGACAGTGCGCCCAGTTTGTCACTGTTTATTCCGACGGCTCAATTTACGGCTGTGATTCTTTTCCGAAGACAGACGCTCTACATTTTGGTAGAGTACTGGATGAATCGGTCATAGTCAGGTCTAATTCGCATTTGCAAAGCCTCCAAGCATTACTGAGGAAAAGAAAAGAATCTTGTCAAACCTGTGATTGGTACTTTATATGCAAAGGAGGATGCGCAAAGGATTGCTATAAACAGATTGATTCTGTTGAACCATTAAGCGAAGTTTGTGAAAATCTACAAAGGTACTTTGAGCACATTTCGACTAAAATAGGATCATACGGTCTTATTTAACTGAGAACAGCACATTCCAAAGCGAAAGGAGGTGAAAACCATGTTAGATTCTGTTTCTGCCACGAAAGCAAGCTCCTGTCCTGTTCCGAAAGTTCTGCTTCAGGCCAAGAAAGAAGCCGTGATGCAAGCTTCGGGGAAGGAAACCTTGGACAAGGGTCCTTGGGACAAGGGTCACTGGGCAAACAGAAAGTGACCATAAAAGCTCCTTCAGATTAAAATTTTGAAGGGGCTTCTTTTATTTTGTGTTGTGTTTAATGATTTCTATTAAATCTTTAAGATATTTTTCATCAATTTGCCGAGTGTCATTGATATACTTCTTTGCCGCTTGATAGAGTTTAAATGCAACAAATTTCCGCCATCTCAATAAATTTTTTGGCTTTGAAGTCTGGGGAACGACTTTCGTGTTAAAATATTTCTCGCTTAAATAACCCTCTGGGATGAATGAACTGATCAGCAATTCTTCCAGAAATATTCTATTTGGCATACCTTCTGCCAACTTTGTAAATAATTTTTCGTTTTCTTTTGTAACCTTGATAATTTTTAAGAATAGATTTTTATTTTTCCTCAACATTAAATGAAAAAATTCATGCGCTAAAACGCCTAATGAGAAGAAATTATTAGGCACTTTAAGACCAAGCGGAATTTCAACGACTATAAAACTTTCTTTTGGCGTCCAAGAAAACCAAGCATTGATTTCTTTGTCATTACTTGCAGGATCAGAAATAAGATAAATCGGAATTTTAGAAACCGCGGAATGTTTTATTCCGATTAGTTTCCTTACTTCAAGAATAGTTTGTTGAAACAATAACTGATTATTTTGAAAATACCGCTTCCATAAAAGTAAATACTTGGATGTTTCGCGCCAATGTGAAGCAAAGACCGGCTCCAACGAAACGATAGATTTTTTTATTTGTTTTGCGCTTTCTTTTCCGATTATTTTTTTAATTTGTCTCCAAATTTTATTTTCGCTTTTTCCGTAAAAAGACAGGTTGAGTTTTTCATCTGATAAATATTTTCGTAAATCAAATTTAATTAAATTATGTCCATCTGTTTTTTGGGCGAAAGATAGAAGATTAGATAAGCGGGAAATTTTAATTGATAAATGCATATAACTATTATAGCAGGTCAGAAGAAAATTGTGAATAATTGGAAGCTAATTCGTCAGCCCGCCGATGACAGATAAAAAGCGAGCGGGCAAAAAATGGAGGGGTTTAAGGGGAGGAAATTTTTTGCCCGCGAGCCAAAGCGAAGCCCCGCCGCCCCGCGCTTTGGGCGCGGAAGCCGAAGCAGAAAAACTTTCTTTTCCTTTTAGAAGAAAAAACCGGC
>JAHJDF010000104.1 GCA_018812595.1 Gammaproteobacteria bacterium | reverse complement strand
ATACGGCATTCTTTATACCTATCATTTTGGATTTGTGATTAATTCTTATCCGGTCGCTAGAGCGTATGCAGACGTGATCGTTACAGTGATGAACCATCAGCAACAAACATTAGCTTCCGATTCTGTTACAGCAGATAAAGAACTTCGTGAATCGAAATGGAAAGACAAATTTAGCCAATTAAATCCAAAAGACATTGCTGGATTTAAAAATTGGTTTAGCCAAGAGGTGATACCTGCCGTTGCTAACAAAGCTGTTCAGATGGTAAATGTAGCTCATTAAAATGCGCTTTTATTTGTTATTAATCATTAGCTTCTCATTGCTATTAACGGGTTGTGGTTCGATGAAATCACAGCCCAAATCCACTCTGGCTCAAATCCAAAGCATGCAAACTCGGCAATTCCATGTTTCGAAACGAAAACTTTATGAGGCTGTGATTCAGGTGTTTCAAGACAATGGATTTGTTATTAAACATTCAGATTATGAAACGGGTTTTATGACCGCGAAGGGGCTTTCGAAGTCCGATGATTACGGTCTGTTCGGGGACATCGTAGACAGTATTTTGTGGGGTTCTGCGGGTGATGACGATTCTGTGCACACAACTTATACCGTTTGTTCTGCACTCATGACCCCGATACATGCAAATACAACACAGGTGAGAATCAATTGTGTAGGCGTTAGAAAAACGTCAATAGGCGATGGTATTGGAGAAACAGACAGCCAGGTTAAATCGCCCAAAGCCTATGAGCACCTTTTCAATAAAATTAAAACGAAGCTGATTCGATGAAGCACTTTCAAATACTTATTTTGTTTTTATTGCCGTTCTATTTATTAGCAGGCTGTGTAGCCACGCCAAAATTATCGCCTCAACAATTAACGGCATTGCAAACGCGACCATATAACGCTTCAAAAACGAAAGTGTTTTACTCGACGATGACTGCATTACAAAACAATCACTACTATATCCAAACAGCTCATATCAACACGGGCGTCATTACTGCGAAGAGTCTTGCACGCCATGACACGGACCAAGATTGTCCGTTCGGAGATACTTCTAGTGACGCCTGTCGAACCGTGTACAGCACGATTTATAAGCAGTTAGAGACAACTGTGACTCGAAATAAGCAGGGGAGAAGTCAATTAAAACTGAATGTTCATCATGTGGTAATCACTTCTGGCAGTGGCAATTATGATGGAAAGAAAACGACACAAGATGTTTATCCTGAGGACTATCGTGCAATTTTTGACGATGTGGCAAAACAATTAGAGGAAGAATGATAGTTTTTGCGCGTTCACATTGTTTTTATTTCTTCTAGCAATCGTTTAAACATATGTATAGGCAAGCCTTGGAGGCTTTCTATAGTGCCTTCTATTCGAGACACAAAAGGGTTCAATTGGGTGTCGTCGTCAAGGGCTTCTACTTGTAAAGCGCCTGCAAAATGAAAAATGTCTCCGATCGCAATGAGCTTCTCTATTTCTGATTCCGGAATAGGATGAAAGTACACATAAGCAATATCTACATCAGATATACATTTGCTGGTTTCCGTATTTGTGATCAAAACAGCCGTGGTAGTTGAAGCAGGGAAGCGGTTGTAACAGTGTAAGAAATAACGTGCTTCTTCTTCATCGTTTGGCTTTTCAAAGATTTCTCCATTACAAGTAACCACTGTATCGGAAGTAACTAACAAAGCCGGGGTTTTGATTTTTTTCAATAAGTCATCTGCCTTTGCTCGGGCAATAGCCATTGTGAGTTGACTCGGATCTTCATACCGTATTTGCTTTTCATCGATATCTGCCGAAATTACCTCAAACGAATAACCGGCACGACTTAAAATCGCCTGACGCGATTTTGATGCTGAACCTAGAATGATCTTCAATGTCTGTACCTCCTATGTGAGAGTATTTTTAAATAATATATGCTTCTAGGTGGAAATTGGATTTTCACTTTCACGAGAGGGAGTTTTGATAATGAAATTCAAATTAATGAACAAGACTGAAGAGGATATCGACCCAAACCAGGCCGATTGTTTTTGGCAGGTCTTAAGCACGATTGAAGCAAGCGATGAAGAAAAAAAGAAAGCAATTCAATGGTTGATTGATGAAGGGAAAGATCTCAATGCAACATTTGGAGAAGAGGGCAATACCGCCTTACACACGATTTTTGCAAGAGAAAATGGCGCAACAGATGCAGAAAAGAGACTTCAACTGTTATTTTCTTTTACTAAGATCGATGTGAATGCGAAAAATAATAAGGGACAAACGCCGTTGGTATACGCCATGACGATGATCCTTGAGGCATTAGACTCTGAGTTAAATATTGATACCCCCGAACTTTATAATGTCCCCACCGCTGCATTTTTGACTCTTCTTGCTCATAAAAACATTGATGTAAATCAGCAGGAGAAGGAAGGCCAACATTTTTTAATGAAAATATTCCATCAATTAAAAGATTTTTTCGAAGACGAAACCCATGAATGGACGCCTCAAGCAAGAAAATATTTAAAACTAGAAATGGAATGGTTAGGGAAGATTTTTGAGAGAAAGGGAAAGGATTTGATATGGACGGGGGATCAAGAAAATAAAGATACCTTTCTGCATCATGCGATTCGTTTATTGTATTTATCGCCGCCTGTTGGGGATATTACTAGCTCCTCTGATCGACTCATTTTTTCCGTCTTAACTGGTGACCCCGATTATTCTGCTAAGAATAGCGATGATAAAACACCCCTCGAATTATTAGAGATGTATGTCCGCCTCTATAAAAAAAATCCTTATCAACGATCGAAGTTTCAACTCGAGCACTTAAACAAACATGCAACCGATATAAAAAGCTCTTATCTACCTAATTTCGAAAAAACATTATTTTCAGATACTCATCAATATAGAAATGCAAAAGCTGCTCATCTTGCTTCTGAAGAAGGGGTCTCGATTGATCTAAATAATCTATTCATGAAACTGCATGTGTATTTATGTGATAAATCTCGCACAGAAAAAGGGGACTATGCTGGCCGCCTGTTAGATTTCTCATCGTTATATAATGAATTAATAGGTCAATCTTCACAGGAAACTATTAAGAAACATCTTTCCAATGCTTCTGCATTCACAGGAAAAAAGCGCAATATATTTCGACATAATCACTATCACAACCTACGTAAAGAATTGCTCAAACTTTCTCAACAAGAATTAGAAACATCATTTAACGAATACAAAACATACTTGGAGTTCATCCGTGATCATCAAAATGAATTTAGATTAGTTGGTAGGCGTCCTGCGGAAGTAGATATTTGTCAGAAGATATTAAAACCAACAGTATCTTTATCATATCAGTCTTAGCTCCATTAATAAGTGGTCTAATACGATTGTTTCAACGACTTGTATCATTCATTATCGGAAACTTTCATTCGTTAGGAAAATTAATGCTATGCATTACATCTCACTGAAATTATTTGCCTCTTTGATTATTCTGTTCATCGCCTTGCTCGGCGGTTTACTGCCTATTTTGCTTGGAAAAACAAACGGCTCTAGACGCTTCCTTGTTTATGGAGACTCCTTTGCTGGCGGTATTTTTCTAGGGGCAGGGCTGTTGCATCTTTTGCCGGATGCTCATGAATTGTTTTCCCAACTTTGGCATACGGATTACCCGCTTGCATTTCTTGTGTGCGCTCTCTCCATTATTTTTCTTCGTATCATCGAAGATGGAATAGGAGGGCATTTCGAAGAGTTGCACACCAAACACACCTGGGTCGCCTTTTTGCTCGCCATTTTATTGTCTATTCATTCGATTATTGAAGGCGTTGCGTTAGGAGTTGTGCAAACGATCACTCTGTTTTTGGTGATTTTTATCGCAATCATTGCACACAAAGGGTCTGCTGCGTTTGCACTTGGAATCAAGATGCAAAAAAGCGAACTCAATAAATCCTTCATTTTCTATTTGATGTTGATATTCGCCTTAATGACTCCCGTCGGTATCCTGTTTGGCACAATCATCTCCAGCATGCTACATGCCCGTGCAGGCAATATTGTGGAAGCTTTATTCAACGCAATTGCGGCAGGAACCTTTATTTATATTGCAGCTTTTCACTGCAGGGAAAGCAATGACGATCAACACTGCGCCTGTTGTGAAGAATACGAACCTCCGATCTCAGCTTGGATACAACTGGTTTGTTTTTCTATAGGAACTATTCTTATGGCGATACTTGCCATTTGGCTTTGAATTCAATTTTGGAATAACTATGTTTGAAGCAATTATTTTTGATTTTGATGGGGTGATTTTAGAAAGCGAGCCCATTCATTTCGCAGCTATTCATCAAGTGCTAAAAGAGCAGGGAATAGAACTCTCGAAAGAAGAATATTGGAACACTTATCTCGGACTTCCAGACGAACAAATTTTTACTCAATTATTTTCGAACCAGGAAAAAGCAAAACGGTTAACGCTTCAAAAGAATCGTCTTTATCACCAAGCAATCAGAGAAGCGCGGGCACTGCCCGTGATTAAAGGGGTTCATCGTTTTTTGCGCGAAATTACCCAAAAGATTAACAAAATAGGCCTTTATTCTTGTGCTGTTAGATCTGAGATTAACGTGTGTCTTGAAAAATTGTCTCTAGACCCCATGCCATTTGAAATCATTATTACTGCAGAAGATGTTAAAAAAAGAAAACCGTATTCT
>JAHJDF010000103.1 GCA_018812595.1 Gammaproteobacteria bacterium | reverse complement strand
CGCTTTTCCGGGCACATCGATGATCACGAGTTTTGCTTCTGCTAATGCAGTATTTTGGGTCACCACATCAAAAGAAAACAGGAGCGCTTCTTTTTGCACACCGGCCAGAGCCCCCAATTCAAGGATCACCGCATGTACTTTTCGATCTCCTTCAATCACATCGAGCGCAATATCCACAATATTTCGACACAAAGTCAGTTCATGCATAACAATTTCAGACAGTAAAAATATAAAAAAATTTACAAAATAAAATCCAAATAATTCTCTTGATTAATCGTCTCGAACGTAAGTTCGCTCATTTATTAAATTCCTCAAAATTAACTTATTTTAAGGATTAGCATTCCTTGAAATTTATGTATTTCGAGGATTTTGAACGTTTTGACACTTCAAAAAGCTGATTAAACCCAAGAAGATCAATTTTTGCTCGCTGACCAATGGCCCTAGCTCAAAGAGCACAGTCCTCACTTTTTGTTTGCCCTCTACATGATTCGAGGACAATGTCCGAAAATTGCTGACACTAAATTTAGGGATTTTCTGATCCTGCTATCTCTCGAAATTGATTGATACGAACCTGACCGTCTGGAAATTTTGCAACAATATCCAACTCTCCCCCCATGGCTTCTACGTAGTTCCGTAAAGTTGATATATACATATCGGTTCTACGCTCAATTCTGGAAACATTTGCCTGTTTAGTATTCAATAATTCTGCCAGACGTTCCTGGCTCATACGTAATGCTTGACGCAATTCTTGTAAAGGCATCTCCGCTAAAAATTTTTTCGTTTTTTCTTTGGCTCTTTTCTGTGCCTTTTTACTCATCCTTGTCCGTAATTTTTGAAACGCTTCTGCCATATCAAAACTCCTGCTCGTTTAATTCATTTAAGTACGGCAACACTTTTCATTAAAATTATTACACAAAAGCTATATTACGCGAAGATTATATTAAGAATGTATCTATCAGACCTTGTTGCAAACTCTTTCAACAAATAGCGCTCACTTTTCGCAACCAGCCTCCGTTGACGCATTGCACGCGGTCTTTTAATTCTAGTATTAGCAACATCGATGCTATTTGTTCTGCTGAAAAGTCGGTTCTTTCTAGCAAGGCTTCGGAAGAGGTTATTTCGTACCCCATCGCATCGAGTAATTGTTTTTGCTCATCGTCTAATTTATGCGATGTCTTAGGTGTTGAATCCGGCTCTGTTTTCCAAACATCTAGGGACAACAAGCCTTTTAGTTCTTCGACAATATCGTCAGTTGTTTCCACCAATTTAGCGCCTTGGCGAATCAACCAGTGGCAACCACGAGATAAGGGATTATGGATAGAACCCGGGATTGCAAAAATTTCACGCCCTTGTTCGCCCGCAAAACGTGCTGTAATTAATGAACCGCTTCTAACCGTCGCTTCGATCACCAGAACGCCTGCACTCAAGCCGCTGATGATGCGGTTTCTTTGAGGAAAATATTCACGTAACGGGGCTGTTTGTAATGGAAAGATGGACAGCAACGCACCTTGTTCTGTTACTGCATCAACCAACCGTTGGTTGCGTTTTGGGTAAATCACTTGCAAACCTGATCCTAAGACAGCGATCGTTTGCCCGTGTTGCAACGCACCCTCGTGTGCGGATGTATCGATGCCTATCGCAAATCCACTGGTAATGACAAAACCAATGCGTGACAACTGAGATGCGAAATGTGTTGCGAGTTCTCTGCCTACAGCTGTCGGGTTTCTGCTACCGACGATGGCAAGTTGCGGCAGCGATAAACAATCGACGTTTCCTCTGACATACAAAACAGGAGGCGGAGAAGCAATTTGTTTCAGCAAGTGCGGATAGCTTGGATCGGAATAAACGATAAGGTGATGTTGCGGGTTTTGTTGGCCCCACTGAATTTCTTTTTCGATGGTCTGCAAAGGAATTTTTTTCACATGATCGACAATGGAAGAATGCATTTGCAATTTTTTCATCGTTTGAACGATTGAAGAAACAGCGATCTTTTCTCGTTCCAAAACATCAACGAGTTGCTGAATCAATGCAGCAGAAAGCCGTGTCAAACGACTCAAAAAAAGCCAATAAAACAAGGTGTTTTCATTCATAGAGATGCATGTATTTGTATGAGATGCGGGATTTAATGGGATTTGTGCACGTCAAAAATTTTGAAATAACAAAGGACCTCCTATATGCACAAAAACGTAGAGACTATATTTCTCACGTCTCAAATACGTATCGAGAGGAGACGCGATAAATCGCGTCTCTACGTTTAGGGAAAATCAACATTTTCAATACAAATGCCCTGAAAGGGCATCATGAGATAGCCCAGGGTGAAACCCTGGGGGAGAGTGACACCGCACACCCCTCTATAGGAATATCCGCATGACGCACAGACCATCCACCTCTAACAAATTCTTGGAAGCTGTTCTCCTGTAAGCCAATCCACTACCCGTGAACCTCCGAACTTCGTTTTTAATTGCACAAAACGATTCGGATCTTCGATGACTGTTCCGATGATGGCAGCGTCTTTTCCTAACTCATGCGCTTGCATGGCAGACAATAATTTTTGCGCTTCTTTTTCAGGACAGATCGCAATCAGCTTCCCTTCGTTTGCAACATACAAAGGGTCTAGCCCTAATAATTCACAAGCACTTAATACCGCTTCCCTAATAGGTATTTTTTTCTCATCAATCACAAAGCCTACATGAGATTGACTGGCAAATTCATTCAATGTCGTTGCCAACCCTCCACGCGTTGGATCCCTTAAACAATGAATCGAAGGAACAGCATTTACCATTGTCTGCACCAAACCGTTCAATGACGCTGAATCCGATTGCAGCGCAGTATGAAATGTCAAACCCTCTCGATGAGACATCACGGCAATACCATGATCACCAATAAAACCGTTTACTAAAACCGCATCTCCTGGTTTCGCTAAATCGCCAGAGATAAAAACATTTTCAGGAACAACACCCACCCCTGTTGTCGTAATAAAGATTCCGTCGCCTTTTCCTTTTTCAACGACTTTGGTGTCGCCGGTCACAATTGCAACGCCGGCCTGTTTTGCAGCATTGGCCATCGACTTCACAATTTTCTCTAAGTCTTTAATAGAAAATCCTTCTTCTAAAATGAAGCTTGCAGACAGGTAGAGCGGTTTAGCTCCAGACATCGCAACATCGTTGACAGTGCCATGCACGGATAGCGATCCGATATCACCTCCGGGAAAGAACAATGGAGAAATAACATGTCCATCGGTGGACATCACCATGCGTCCTTTTTCGACAGAAAAACAAGCTTGATCGTTTTTTTGTGACAACCATTCGTTGTCAAATGCTTTTAGGAAAAGGGAATCGATGAGGCGGGCCATGGCTCGGCCACCACCGCCGTGGGTTAGGTTAATTTGTTGATCATGTCCGCCTCTGCCGTCATCTCCACTACTCTCGTCATTCCCACTACTCTCGTCATTCCCGCTACTCTCGTCATTCCCGCTACTCTCGTCATTCCCGCTACTCTCGTCATTCCCGCGTAGGCGGGAATCCAGCGTTGTTGATTTATTCTCTGGATCCCCGCTTTCGCGGGGATGACGGGGGAGTGATTCCCCGCTTTCGCGGGGATGACGGGGAGATTGCGTCTCTACGTTCTCTATTTCTTTCATTTTTCCTGATGTCTCCCGTATGTGTAAAAAGCGGCACAAGCTCCTTCTGATGAGACCATGCATGCGCCAATCGGATTCTCTGGATTACAGACTTTGCCAAACAATTTACATTCATTCGGTCGTTTCATGCCCCGCAAAATAGCGCCGCATTCACAACCCGTATTCTCTGGTTGTGTTAACACTTCTACTTTAAATTTTATCGAAGCATCGTAGTCGGCATATTTCTCTTTCAAACACAAAGCACTGCTTGGTATCCACCCCAGCCCTCGCCACTCAAAGCTCGACGCCAATTCAAACACTTCATGCATCATCGCTTGCGCTTTCTGATTACCTTCGGGTGTCACAGCACGGGTGTATTGATTCTCTACCTCATAACGCTCTTCATTCACTTGTTGAATGAGCATCAATATGGCGTGCAAAACGTCTAACGGTTCAAAGCCAGCGATCACGATCGGTTTTTTATAATCCAAACTGGCAGATAAATAGGCGTTACTTCCTATCACAACACTGACATGAGCGGGACCGACAAACCCATTCAAAGACACACCGCAATCACCTTTTTCGTCTCGAATTTCCAAAATGGCTTTTAATGCGGGGGGCGTTAACACGTGATTACAAAAAATGGAAAAATTCTTTATACCTTCTCGATCTGCCTGCAAAACAGCTGCCGCACTGGGTGGCGTCGTGGTCTCAAAACCGATAGAGAAAAAAATGACTTCCTTGTCTGAATTTTCTTTTGCTAGCCGTAGCGCATCGTCGATGGAATACACCATACGCACATCGGCTCCTTCTGCTTTTGCTTTCAGTAAACTGTTTTTTCGACTGCCCGGAACACGCAACATGTCGCCATAGCTGCAAAAAATAACGTTCGGTTGATGTGCTAACGCAATGGCGTGATCGACACGAGCCATCGGCAACACGCAGACGGGACAACCGGGGCCATGCACCATTTGCACATTCGATGGCAACAAGCTTGGAATGCCGTAACGATAGATGGCGTGTGTGTGTCCGCCGCAAAATTCCATGAATTTATATTCCCGGCTTGGATCCGCTGCTTGAGTAATACGGTCGGCCACTTCCTTTGCATAAGTATCATTACGAAATTCTTCGATGTATTTCATATCAAGCCTCGAGCGGTTTCTGGTTCAACATGTCTTCAAACAATTGCAATGTTTTCTTGGCTTCGTCTTCATCCAATTTAGACAGCGCAAACCCAACATGCAGAATCACGTAATCCCCTTCTTTTACTTCATCAAGTAAAACAGTAGAAATTTCACGCTCAACCCCACCGATATACGCAATCGCTTTCTGCTCAGGCAAGACAGAAATAATTTTTGCAGGAATAGCTAAACACATACGTCACGTCTCCGTTGATTTGCTTATTGTTTCAGACTTACAGAATTCAAATAGCGTAAGAACTACTCGAAAAGTAGGCAGCAGCCCGCAAAGGGCCGCGAAGTATAGTGACCAGGTTTCGGGTTGTCATTTCAGGATAAAAGAGGGGTTGCCCCTTAAGGGTGCATTCTTGGGGGCACCTCCCCAAGAATGCAACAAATCGCGTCTCTACGCTTTAATGTTTCAATAATTTCTGTTGTGCTTCTTCCTCTTGTCCAGACTCAGTATCGGAAGATTCTGATGAAGAATTTTCCTCTTTTTGATCGGCTCCTTCTTCAACAAACCGAACATATTCGTCACCCGATGAATTTGTTAATTCCTCATAGTTTTTAGCAACTGTATCTATATCTAGCTCAAGAACATTGATAGAAGAGCGTCCAAAGAGAGAAACACCCCATTTATATAGATATATCCTCTGACTACACTCTGTGTTCTTAATCGCTTGTGCCAAATTTTTTATGATTTTTTTCTGATCCGAATCACTTTTTCGATTGAAGCCATCTTCAGAAATTGCTATCACGCGCAACACATCTTGAGTGAATGCATAAAAACCACTATTAAATTCAGAAATCTTTTTGTATTTCAACGGATATCCTAATTCGACATACAACATTGCAGCTGCTTTACTTTTTTCAGCACGTTTCTCGTAATCTTGCTTAGCTTTTTTTCTATAGACCAAACCTACCGTAGTCCCGCCTGCAGACACGACTGCGCCAAACAAAACACTCCCAATACCCACCGACGTACCCGCTATTGAAAATACCGGAACAGCATCTTTTACCCAATGCATCACTGTATTATCAGAAGATGAGGGTAAAGGATCGGCAGGCGTCACAATAAAATAAAAAGTCTTTTGGGCATTTTCAGAAAACGGCTCAATCCAACAAGTCATCTTTAGACCATACTGTGTCGCTAGCACCTCTCCGTCAGGAGTCAACATAAGAGTCCCGTTTGAATACGGTCCAATCCAAGAGAGAAGTGCTGTTCCATCAGCCATTTGATAAACAACTGTTGCTTCATCGTCAAAACGATTCGTACAAATAGGATGTTCGCGGTCGTTGAAAAAGACCGCTTTTTTACCTTGCTGCGCAGACAAACTCCCTGAGATTGGACTAATTTCAGGATCGCTATCAGGAATAAAATCAACCACAGCGTTCGATGGCCCCGCTGTATGGCCTTGTGGATCTTGAACCACCACAGAATAAGAGGGTTCAATTTGTGAACCGTCATGTCGAAATAAGACCTTCCCTTCTCTAACGTCTTTTTGCGTGCATGCGAATATTGGTGTGCCTGGCACGGAAACATATTCGAACTGTCCATGTGTCACATTGCCAAAGGTAAATTGAAGAAGGTCCGTATCGGCATCGAGATCGCCTGCTTCCAGGTCATTTAAACTAAAAACCCTTGTGCCATTGCGCACGATCGTTAATCCGTCGCTGATAAAATACGGGTCATAACTTTGTGTCGATACAATGCTGGCTTCTGATTTAGAGGTCTGGAACATTTGGAAAATACTATTAAATCGATTACCCCCTAAATAAGCGCAATCTAAACCTCCGGTGAACTGGAGCGTTCCAATTTCTTCGGTGATTGTTACCACATCACCAACAGGAGCAATACTTCCTCCACTGTATTTGCATTCGCGCGCATAAATACCCACTTTGTTGCCAACTTGGACTTTCGTATAAACCACGAAGCGCTCCTGATCTTCCGAACCACAAAGTTTGAACACTGGAAGCCTATTACCAAAATCTTTCGTTTGATCATAAAGACTTGGGAAAGGAGCCACAGCTTCGCCTATTGTGGCTTGTGTCGACGGATCGACCGCTAGCACATAGACTCTACGATCTTCTGCATCATCAATTTCGATGTTATATCCCATGACACCAATGCTTCCGTTTTTCATAGGAAGGAACTGCTGCTCCCATACATAAGTTCCAGTGGAAGTACTACCAACCACGCATAATCGATCCCCTAAAACATTACCATTAAGGTCAAAAAACCTGATAAGAGGAACCGTTAGCGCGCTATTTCCACAATAAGAACCTTGCCCTGAATAAACGATACCAAGGGTATTTTCTTGAAAAACAGCTACTGCAGAAAGGCTAAAAGAAGAGGAGGCGCTCAACCCATTTACGTCAGTAGTGGGCACAACTTGTAAATTATTCTCGGCTCGATAACCACTAAATTTAGTGTAGGCATAGCCGCCATTAGTAAATGTATAAACAATATAGATGATTTCTTTTCCGTCTTGATCGATTGCAGAAATCGCCTGTGCCGAAAGATCTTGTCTATTCAACTCGCACACTGTAGATAAAACGGGTTGCAAATCACTTTCTTGATATTGCTGCACAACCACATAGGGATAATTGCCTACATCTCTGTTAATAACCAAAACGGTTCTGTTAAAGGTTTTCAATGGAATTGCATCTAAGAGTTTTAAATAACTAATCCCTGTCGGATGGGAAAAAACAACTGTTGGCTGAGTGGTGTTAACCGGCCTATTTCCAGTTAACCCAAGCCCTTGGCAATACAAGTCATGATTACGTCCCTCGCAATAAGTTAAATGAGATCCATTAGCATTCTGTCGAGTTGTAATGCGAGGAAAAGTTGGCAGTGTTGGGTAAGAAAGTGTTGAAAATGCGTCGTATAGAGAGACTGGTG
>JAHJDF010000102.1 GCA_018812595.1 Gammaproteobacteria bacterium | reverse complement strand
CACTTCCTTCTTTTGACAAAACAGTTTCGGAATGGATTAAAGAAAAACCTAAAACTGGTGCAACTACAAATTTCCCTAATCTTTATAGTTTCTTTTTTGTGGAATTTCAACTTGTTTTTAAGAAAAACATAAATGATCTGTTAAAAGAAGAGTTGTTCTTTGATGAGGGTATTGTCAAGAAAGAGGTTTTGCATTTAGGAAGTGATTGGAAAACTTTCTGGAATGATTTTGGATTTCTCCCAATTGCTCCACATATAAGGTTTGCAATTCGTCGTTCTATTTCTAACAAAAACAAGCGGCATGAAATTTTTGGATATGTGGGGAACAGCACTTTGGGCTCAAAGGTTTTCGTTTCTCATGGGTATAAGGCAGGAAACCAGGGTAATTCTATAAACTTCAGAATATATGGGTATTTTTTGTCAGATAATGAGATTGATGGTATTGGAGATTTTTTAAGGCAAAGACTGGAATGTGCTCTATTTCAGGACAACAAAAATAGTGGTCGAATTGAACAACTCAAGGTGAATTCTTCGTTTCTTATCAAAGATGGGAAAACCACTGTGGAAAGGTTATCTCAAATAGTCACAAGAGGGGAGGACTTGTTAAATGGGTTATGATTTTTGGGCCGAGATTGATAAAAATAAAGAGTTTTGCTCAACCGTGGAAAATGAAAAATTCCTGCGGGAAGAGATAAATACCTTTCAAATGTGGAAGGAGTGGAAAAATCTTAAGATCAAGAAATCTCTACGGGACAAGTGGAAAGAGAATGGGGCAAAGGATACCCTTAAGACTTACATTAGTGAATTTGATGGACTACTCAATTCTATCGAGGATCCAGCAAAAATGCTCATGGATGTAAATATGCTCCCAACTTTTTCATGGTTTTTACAGTTTACATTTACTCTGAAGAAACCATTTATAAGCAAAGACGATGGGGAATTACATCTTTATGACAATCCTATTTGTCGGGAGAAAATCTTTAGGGTTCCGATGGTCCGTCCTTCAACATGGAAGGGAAACCTGCGATTTGCTTTTAGACAAACAACAGGGAAGATAGAGGTTGAAGAACGACTATTCGGGAATCTAAAGGGCGAAGATGACCCAGAGAAGCTTAAAAGTGGACGGCTTTATTTCTTCCCAACCTTCTTTCGTAGTATAGATTTTGAGGTGATTACTCCATTGGGCAGAGAAAAAAGAATTCCTACTGATAAGGGACCAATTTTCTTTGAGGTAGTAAAAGAGAATACAAAAGGCACCTTCACCCTCCTTTATGTCCCCTTTGACATAATAGGAAAGCCTGAGAAAGAGGTTAAAAAAGAGGTTGTTCAAGACCTTGATCTGATTGTCAAAGCCATTAAGGAGATGATGCTCACCTACGGCTTTTCAGCCAAGAAGACAAGCGGATTTGGGGTTGTAAAAGATGATATTCCGGGATGCCTCCTTTTCAAGACTTTTTCTGCTATTCTACGAGAGGAGACAAAAAGTCTTGCAGATATTGAATCAATACCCAAAAAGATAGTAAACGCACTGGGGGTTAAAAATGACTCTGAAAGATAAACTCAAGGATTATCATAAACTCATTATGACCTTAGAGATTGCCGGATTACTTCACGATACAGGCAAACTGGACTCACGATTTATAGACTATCGCCGGAAATGGCAGGAAGGTAAAGATGGCTGGAATTATTATAATGACCCACACGATGATGAAGAAAAACCCTTCTTTGATCATGACCCTCTACTTCATGAATTTGAAACACTGAGAAACACCTTAAGTAAAAATATCAGTGTTTTCTGCGGCAGAGAAGAAATATGGATCAATGGACACAGATTAGGATTAAACATATCCTTAAAAGAGCTTGTCCATCAGCATACCAGAGCGGTTCATGACCTTTCAAAATTCTTAAAGTTTGGAGATAGCATTGACTCTGCCTATGACAGAAATAATCCTCTTATGGTTATGGAGCAAAAGAATCAAGAGCTTTTTATGTCCACTGTCTTTGGATACGAATCTCCTTTGAAGGTTGCCTTATTTGATAACTCAAGAAAGCTGTTGTATTGTCAGTTGAATACCTTACTTTTAGACTATCTTTCTAACCTTGAGCCAGATAAACGAAGAAAAATATTCAACAGGTTTGAGGATGCCTTTAAGATAGGGATTACAGATACCTGCCGTCCTGCCAACGATATTCCCCTCTGGCAACATGTTTATATGACTACTGCCCTTTGTAAAATCTTCTTTCTTCATTTTCTAATCTATGGAGAGTTATTTAAAAGGTATGAGGATTGTAGATTTTCTCTTTTGGGATTTGGCTGGAATGGACTTGGCTTTATCTCAAAGGGTCATAAGATTGGGGATGTTGTTGCCAGGAAAGAGATAATTAAAATATTGAAAAAAAAGATTAAGGAGATAGTAGAGTATTCCTATCCTATAGGGATGAATGTATATGACGATGACAATGGGATATACTTTATCATTCCAGCCATATTGGAGGACAAAAAAGGTGTTGATGAATATAAAGGACTACTTCAAGAGATTAGAGAGAGAGTT
>JAHJDF010000101.1 GCA_018812595.1 Gammaproteobacteria bacterium | reverse complement strand
TTTAATAAAAAATGTATTGCTGCTTTGTAACCTTTGTTTTGGATTTAGACAGTTAATCGTTAATGAAAAATATTATGGCATTCCAATGACATATTCCTTTCCTTTTGACCCTTTCGAAATTTTAGATGCTTATTTTTCAGAATTTTCTGAAGAGCGTATTAATGCATTCGTGCAAGAGGCCATCGATGTTTTTCTAGGAGAAGCTGTAGCCAACGATATTAAAAAACAAGGTATTCCACTCGTTGTGCAGTCAGCAACTCAATGGGCTTTGGAAGTGTTAGAGGCGGATATCGATAAATTTTTATCTGTACCGGAACATTTTAATGATGTTCTCAATCAGCCAAATGGCATTCATGCCTTAGATTATATTTTGGGTTGTTTCCAAAAAACGTTAACGGATCTAAAAATACAACAATTGCTTGATTATTTTTTCCCCATACTCGGGCGTTACAAAATTCAAATTCCAAAAGAAAAATTTGTTGCTGTTGCACAAGCCTGCAAAATCGTTGAAGGAAAATTAGATTTTTCAGATAAAGAAACGTTGATTGAACAAATTTATCAAAAAGATGTTATTCAACGTGCAGGTTGGCCCGAAGTTCAATGTTTTTTGGAGGAACACGCTAGCCATCCATTACAACTACCTATCAAAGCCTTGGTTTCTCAAACAGGTTATTGTTTGAATAGCCTTGCAAGCACTTGGACCGCTGCTTTATTTGATCGATTAGGACAGCGCAAAGAAATTTCATGCAATAGTGCTTGTTATATTCGAAAACATGCTAATGGTCTCAAACTTATTTTTCATGCCCGATTATCATCCGAGGGGCAACGAGCGGCTGATCATTCATTTGTGTATTTGCTGACTCAGAAGGAAGACGGCGTATACGGCGAAGTCGGGCGAACCTATTTCACTCCTTATCTAGAAGAATTTCGTCGTATCTATCTTTTTGGTGCCTTATTTGGCAACCATCTTTTTCCATTAGAAGCGCCTGAACTCTTGTTTATCAATAACTTTGAAGATCGTTTGGTTTTAGATGATTACTTGCAACAACTTTCCAAAATCTCACAGCAAGAGCTACCAGCACAGATTTACTTTATTCAATCTTTAGAAAATGTTGCCGATAGACATTTACATGCTTGTGCCGTATTAGCCGTTTTACAGGAACTTAAAAACAAGAAAGTCATTGTTGATCCACTGTTTGATTTTAAGAAAGATTATCTCCAAAGATTATTACAACATCGTGAAGGGGTTCATTTCTTAGACTATGTTTTAGGCTGTTTTTATACAGAAGCTTTCGAAGAGCATTATGGAAAAAATCAATCACAAAAAGTGATGTTTGTTCTGATCCATAAATTTTTACCCATGATGTTAGAAAGAAAAATCGTGTTTCCTTATCTGTGGCATGTCGGTTATAGCGTGATTGGCAAAAAAATTATCGAAGAACCTTTCACGACCGCTTTTGAAGAACTTCAAAAAAGATATCGCAATTCAAATTTTGAAACAATCGAAGAAATTAAAACGCACGTAGAGAAAAAGTATGAAAATGATCGGAGACGTGGACTTCATGATTTAGATTTTTTTCTTATTAAGAGTCGTGATGCCGAGGTAAACTTTTTCTTGAAAGCGCTTTCTTCACAAGGTGATAAGAGCGGAGATTATAGTGTTGCTTTTACTCCTTTTGCGGGTGCGCAAAGTGTTCTTGATGCTGAAATTGCGCTTCTTACCCCTAATGTGCGTAGGATGTTTTTCGTTGCTCTTCCTGATGGTTATCGTGTGCATATATGGCATAGGTTTTTTTGTTTATCCGCAAGAGGAGCATTTTTAGAACGCAATATAAAATGGAGCTCATTCCCTTTTCTTGAAGGAAGTTCAACGTATCGGTTAACTTTTTCTAAAGAGAAGCCTGTTGCAAAAATACAATTCGAAGGGTTGGTCTACACGTTATATGACAATAAATTGGGAAAGCGGATTGAATCCAAGTTCGAGCGACATCAATTTTTAGGCTCGATGCTTAATAAGCAACGATTGGTGCTCAATGCAGATACTCCAATGCCAGAGGATCCTGAACAATATCTACCATATTTCCAAAGGCTATTGTTTTCATATAACTCATCGGGTGTAAAAAAAGATTGGACAAATTACTATCTTCATTATGTCTACTTATCATCAGCAGTTCGTCCAACCTTTTTAAATAGCCTTAATCAGGGTTATCTATTACTAGGTAATAAAAGATCTATATTCACGGCCTTATTTCAAAGGCAGCTAGAAGAATTTTTTCAAAAAAATGATCGTGAATCTTTGAGAAAATTTTGTTTTCAGTTATCACCAAATTTACGAGTGTTTTTTTATCGTCAACTCAAAAGTTATGTAAATGGAACAAATCAGGATGCAAACAAAGTTGAACAGAGCGAATTTCAGGAAGGCCTTGCAGAATTAGAAAAAAGACAACCGAATGGAGACGACTTAATCGTATTAGATCGAGATTTCAGATGGAGAGAACAGCTTCGGAGTTTTACTTCGAACCATCCTCGCAAAACCATTGAGCAAGCGAAAATAGAGGGCACACCTGTTATAACCTTTAAACCCGGGGAATCATTTCTGTTTTCTGATAAGGCTTATTCGTGGTTGTTTGATAAAAATGGAGAAATTCGTCCACGCCTTATAGGCCGTAAAGGGACGCCTTATGTATTGCCGGTTTGCCCATCTGTTTTTTATTCTGTAGAAATCGATATTGACCAAATCAATGCACCTGTATTTGAAATGGTCTGGCCAGATATGCCGTCTTTTATGATGCAAGAACTTACTCGACGAATATTCGGAGAAGGTCTCTTGCCTCGTGTGACAATGGTTCGAATGGACTATCGAGGAAAAACGTTTGCCGTAGAAATACGTGAGCATATTCCTGGAAAGTTGTTGTCGAATGTATTGAAAGAAAGCCCAGATGATCTGGATCAAATTAATTCTGTGTCCTTCACTCGTAATTTTTTGCTTTCCCTGTTGTTATTAATTTCTGAATTGCATGGCCGTAATGCGGTGTTGCAGCTATTGGAAGATAGTTCTTTTGACTTCAAGATTCTTGATGCTTGTGCATTCAAGGAGCAGGGGGATGCGCTGAGATTTGAAATCCGTAATATTTTTTTATTATTTAATTTAATGAATCATCCCTACATTTTAGATCCATATACTTTGCAGAAATTTCTAGCATTAGATTTTGATGCTGTTTTACCTGCGTGGGTCGAAGCATGCAGGATGGAAAACAAAAGATTGTTTATGCTTTTTGGAGAGCATATCAAACAGTTATATCCACAAGGGGAAGAGGAACTCAAGTCTTCTCAACCGATGAGCTCTCTTGAAAAGCTTGGTTTGAATCCTAGTCTCTTATGTATCCCGATTGGGGGATTTGTATCAAGCTTGTTTTTTCGGGCGAAAAAGATGCAAGGGGTATTGATTGCAAGGGCTAATGAATCACCGCTCAATATCTTGCGACGTGTGCTGCCGCTTGCGCATCAATTTTATCAGAGTTGTTTTGCAGAGAAGGTAATTCAAGAGCGTTTTAATATCTTAGACCGAATGACACGAGATGAATTGAGTATATCGCCCCAGTCAGATGCCCTGTTGTCGTTACCGATGGTCACATATGAAGTGAGAGGCATCACAGAAGCTTCAAGGCGTCGGCGATATCCTTTTCCGCTAACTGCAAAGGAGGTATGGGAAGTCGCACAAGAGTTTGATGATTTCTTTTGCCCATCTCAGGCTAGTCGACTGTTAGGAAAGTTGATTGCACTTTTTTCTGTCGTTAGGCAAATTCAAGACGATCTATTGCGCGATAAACCTGAAACAAGCCGATTCGAACAACTTTCCATTGAAGAACGAGGAATGTGCTTAGAATGGTTGTATGAACGTCTTGACCAAACAAAAAGTCCATTCACAAAATTACAGCAGCACGCAATTTTAAACAGCTTGCTTCAAACAAAAATTGCCTTTTCTGTACTTTCATTTCGTCGTTATGCTCAGGCTGTGCAGGATAGTGATATCTCGTTATTAATGAATGGAGGTATTTACTCTGTATATGCTTTGGATCTTGGAGGAACAAACCTAACAGATTTTGCTTTGAAGGCTCTGGGGGAAGTAGACAATTTGCCATTAGAAACTTTGAACTTAAGCGATATGCCAAACCTGCGTTTGACGCAACCTAACTTAACGCTTCATTTTTCTAATTTGATGACATTGAAAGTAAGAAACAGTCGAAACATCCAAGCGTTTCCTTTTGATTTACCACAATTGAAGCATCTGTATTTAGAGAACAATTGGGGGTTGATAAACGCATTATCTTTGTTTACTAGTCGACGACCGAGTCAATTGTTTGTGATTCATCTGAGCGGCGAAGCTGCTTTTGCGCAACGAATTATTTCACTGTATTTCAATCATTCGAACATTGATTTTGAGATCGATGATCTAGATCTGCAAAGCACTATATTGTATTGGCTGGCGGATCATCGCGATGACAATGTGGAGGTCGGATGCTTTTTAAGAAAGCTCCTTGATCGATTACTCTTTTTGCCGCGGTTAGAGTGTTTCGCTTTTTCCTGTTGGCTCGACCCAGAAATTTATAAAGTACTATCTCTATTAATTCACCCGATAGCAAAGAACATCAATCGCATTCTCATTACAGGCAATCAGTGTGACAGTGAGTTCATGTTAAGTTTGTTGACTTATTTTCCCTCTGTGAATCAGATTGATTTCAAAACAACTGAAGATAAAGAAATTTTCACAGTTCGATTAGATGAATTGCGCCATCAGGTAAGAGTGGTTGCTATAACCGAGCATTATGGGGCTGTTCGTTTTGAACAGTCAGAAGCAATCGATGTATTTCGTAAGTTAGGATTTGCAAAGGGTAATACGCACCAAATAGACACATTTCCAGATTATTTCTTTTTCACAAGGGAAGAGCTGAGCAAATTATTTGGGCCTCATTTCGCGGAGAAAAAAGATTCGGTTAAAAATTCGAATATTTTCTTATCTACACAAGATGAGAACATCATTGTTCCGTCTGTTGGTGTTCACCGATATGCTTTTTTCATGTTGGCAGAAATGGTGTCTGCTTATGTCCAAGAGCATCCAGAAAAATATTGGTATATTCATTGTGAGGAAGAGATCTGGGATATTCCTTCTTACTGGAAAGCTTATAGTCAACTCTCCACGGAACGTGCTTCGTTAAATGTTTCCTTTGAAATGGCGCAATTACTTTTACAGATGGGTTGGAAACAAAATGTTTTGTCGTGGAAAGAAGATGAGTTGCTATGCCTTTTGACGTTGCTTCGAGTACCAGAAGAACAAGAAGAGGAGTTTTGTGGCAAAGTTATGCGGGCACTATCCGATCACGCAAATCTTTCTCAGGCGGAAAAACTTCTTTTTTTAAAGGAATTTTCGAATGCGCATACGACTGTTGCCATTCTGCCTTCACTTATTGAGCTTTATAAGAAAGTTACATTATTTCAAGGAACTACTTTTCAAGAAGCACAAGATCTAGCAGATGCGTATCAAAAGTGTGAGGTTCAGGCAAATGTGCTTTTGCCTGATCTATGGATCGATATTCTGAAATTAGCTGTAAAACGAGCCAGTGAACAGGATGCTCAAACAGTGCGTGTTTTGTTTAATGTGGTTTTCTCTCATAACGAAGCACATATTGTTTCCTGTTCCCAAGGTGTTTTGGAAAAACAAGAAATTTTATCCAAAATTCAACTTAAATTATTTGTTTGTGAATTGTTTTCAGAATTGTCTGAATTTACAGAGTTTATTGCACTTCTCTTATCGCGGATCGTAATAGAGGATATCGATTCTAGTGATCCATTTTTAACAGCGAGTTATTTGATAGATTTGCCCAATCTGTTTAATCAGAAAAATGTTTGGTCGGGCGAACAAGAAAGAATGACCTTGCCTGAACGAGTTCTTGAAGAAGGTAGAAAAAAACACCCATATCTCCTAACAACATTAGTTTTAAAAAGTGCTATCTATCATTGGTTGGCGCAAGAAATTGATTCAAGCCAGGCGGAAGAAAAATTTACGAAATTACTGAATCAATATTCCTTATTTGAACTTTTTGAAAATTTACGTCGAATAGAAGCTGATTTTAGAAAACAAGATATAGCTGATCGACTCTATATTCGTATTCGTTCCAAAAGGATTGCTCGAGCATTGATTCATCGCCTGGAACAACAAGAACAGTCATGGACGTTGCCGATGTACACCAGTATTGGAGCGCTTTTGATAAGAAGCGACCATGAGCGCTTAAAAGCATATGGGGAAACGTGTTGTAACAATCTATTAAGGTTAGCGTTAACAGAAAATAGCCGGCTTGCTTATTACAAAGGTCGAGCTGCCTATTTGTTGAAAGATTATGAAAAAGCTCAAGATTATTTTCGAAGCGCGGCCGAAAAACAGCTTGAGGATCGATGTCTAACCAATTGGCAAATACATAATATCAATCTTTGGCTAAAAAATTGCGCAAAGGATGTTTTTAAAGTCACTCAACCACGCCGCCGGTGAGCGGGCCGCATAAAAATACACATTTGAGTCAATTCGTTGGCGGTCTTCGGTTTTTTTGGTCGAACTTGCAAGTTGATGGGGTTCGAATAAACTAGCGCCGCTTTTTAGGGAGGGGTCTTTCACCCCTTCTTTCTTTATAGACTAATAGAGGATGTATTTTCATGAGCACAGTTGATCAAAGAGTCAAAAGAATTATTGCTGAACAATTGGGTATCCAAGAACAAGAAATTAAAAATGAAGCGGCTTTTATTGATGATTTGGGTGCAGATTCATTAGATACCGTTGAATTGGTGATGGCGTTGGAAGAAGAATTCAATACCGAAATTCCGGATGAAGATGCTGAAAAAATCACAACGGTTCAACAAGCCATTGACTATATCGAATCTCATCTCAATTAATGTCTTGTCTTTTTCTACAAACCCCCATTTTTACATGGGGGTTTGTTTTTTAGGGCCTCGTGGATATTTTGGCTAAAGAGGAATTGTATTTATGAAGCGCAGAGTGGTTGTAACAGGATTGGGGATGTTGAGCCCACTGGGGAACAACGTAAAAGACAGTTGGGAGGGGATTCTCGCGGGGCAAAGCGGTGTGCGTTTGATTGATTTTTTTGATGTCACTGACTTTTCTTCAAAAATCAGCGGGAGCGTAAAGCACTTTGATCCTTCGGCATATCTCAGCGTAAAGGACGAACGCAAGATTGATCGCTTCATTCAATTTGCCATTGTGGCTGCAGGAGAGGCATTGAAAGATTCCGGGCTTGTGATGGAAGACGAAGATGCAACGCGCATAGGTACTGCCATTGGAGCAGGTATTTGTGGATTGCCTGCGATTGAGAAGTCCCATGAAGTTTATTTGAAATCCGGGCCGCGCAAATTATCTCCATTTTTCATTCCAGCCATTGTGACCAATATGGCAAGTGGCAATGTCTCTATTCAATTTGGTTTAAAAGGGCCCTGTATTTCGGTTGTTTCTGCATGCGCAACAGGTACTCATAATATTGGTGAAGCCGCACGCATGATTGATTACGGCGATGCGGATGTCATGGTTTGTGGTGGAGCAGAAATGGCAACTTCTCCTCTTGGTTTAGGCGGATTTGCAGCTTTAAGAGCGCTATCAACGCGTAACGATGAACCTGAAAAAGCGAGCCGTCCTTGGGACAAAGATCGTGATGGATTTGTATTAGGCGACGGAGCGGGCGTGCTGGTTGTAGAAGAGCTTGAACACGCTAAAAAACGAGGCGCTAAGATTTATGCTGAAATTGTTGGCTACGGAAAAACCGCTGATGCTTATCACATTACTGCTTTAGATCCGGATGGCGCGGCTCGTTCTATTGATATGGCCTTAAAAGACGCACATCTCAATCCAGGTGCAATTGATTACATTAATGCCCACGGTACTTCGACAGTTGTTGGAGATGTCAATGAGCTAAAAGCGGTTAAAAAAGTGTTTGGTGACCACGCATACAATCTTGCAATGAGTTCAACGAAATCAATGACGGGGCATTTGTTAGGCGCAACAGGTGCTGTAGAGGCGATATTTAGCATTTTAGCGATCCGTGACCAAGTCGCTCCTCCGACGATCAACTTGGATCAACCGGACGAAGGTTGTGATTTGAATTTGGTGCCGCACACACCACAAGAAATGAAGATCCAATACGTCCTTTCCAATTCATTCGGATTTGGCGGAACGAACGCAACCATCATTCTCAAACAATTTTCGTAAAAACTTATTTGTCATCTGTCATCCTCGCGAAAGCGTCGTCCTGTCATCCTCGCGAAAGCGAGGATCCAGAATTAATATATTTTTCTGGATTCCCGCCTACGCGGGAATGACGGCGAAGGATGGATTCCCGCCTACGCGGGAATGACGGCGAAGGATGGATCCCCGCCTGCTGTGCGATAGCGGCACATAGGTAACACTCAGAACGGCACATAGGTAACACTTAAAATTGG
>JAHJDF010000100.1 GCA_018812595.1 Gammaproteobacteria bacterium | reverse complement strand
CTGCACATAATTCTTTTCTAGAGTTCGGTCGTTTGTGGTTCGTCTCATGGCGTTTGGCTCCTTCGTTAACAGCTAGTTCGACTCTAACCGAGAGGGCTTCTTTTTAGCCCCTTTTTGTCAACGAATTACCTAACACATACAGGGATGACGAAAGATTGGGGATGGCGAAAGATTGGGATGATGGCCGATCGTTTTCGTGGAAATGACTTAAAACTATTTTTTAACTTTTTGGATGCTTTGCAGCACTTGTTGTTGAGGCTGAACAACAAAAACCATGGGAGTAACAACAGGAAAATCCGACATCATGTCCTGCATATCCCCGAAAAGATGATTGAATTGTCGCTGCATCCTTTGAAAATGTTTTTGCATCAGCATCTGCTGTCTTTGCATGGACTTTAATGCCTGCTCCGTCTCCTTTTTGCTCATCTTTTTCCCGTTTTTGTATCCGGTCACCGTATATTTTCCATTCGGTTGATTGATCGCATTTACGACAATAGATTGAGAAGACAAATTCGACCGAGCTTTCTGACAAGCACGATACTGCTGCATATCCAACCATCCGACAGTTCCATCAGAAGCCAACCCGACTTTTATCCAATGACCTTGTCGATAAATAGGCACAAACGATTGACGACAAGGAAGCTGAGCAACCACCTTGGCGGAAGTCGATGGTTTTTCATATAAATTCAACCCGGTTTTTGCAAAGCTTGCCGCACTAAAAAAGAAAAACAAAATGGCCGCACAAGTAATAAATAATTTCTGTTTCATGACTTCCTCCTTTCTTGTCAAAACAAACACATAAAAAAATTCATATACTCTAAGGCATAGAGTATTTGATTTTTTGGGATGCAACCGATTTAATACGCCCCCTTTCAAGATGGCCAGATAGCTCAGTCGGTAGAGCAAAGGACTGAAAATCCTTGTGTCGGCGGTTCGATTCCACCTCTGGCCACCATCTTTTTTCGATCTAAATAAATAGCCTGCACCACCGAAAGAACAAAAACAGAACTACGCCCCACTAGCTACTAAATTAAACTTGCGACAAATTACCTTTAAATATCCATACGCTTTATGGCGCATTGAATTATTCCTCACGACAATTTCTACATTTTGGTTCAAAAGCCGTAAAAAATGGATCAATCGTTCAATAGAAAATCCACTCAACTGACCGCGCGTTAATGCTGAAATTTTCGGTTGATTAATACCAAGCTTTTCTGCCGCGTCGATCTGTTTCCACTTTTTCTTTTCAATAATATCTGTAATACGCATCGCTAAATTCGCTTTTGCCAAACGTGCTTCAGCATCCACAAACCCTAAATCTTGGTAAACATTGCCACTACTTTCAGTATGTTTAATTGGCTTTTTATTCATTGGAATTCTTCCTTTTTATGTTTACTTAATCTCTCAGCTTCCCGCAATCGCTGTCTAATGAGTTCAATCATTTGTTTTGATGTTTTAATACCTGTTTTTGATTTCTTCTGAAAACAATGTAACACGTAAATATTCTTATCTATCTTCACGGCATATACTGTTCGATAGGTATTTCCACAGTCATCAGACACGATTTCCATCACTCCTGGTTTCAATCCTTTTAATGGTTTTGCTTTGATCGGAATCCCCCCGTATTGCACCTGATACAAAGCATATCCAACACCGTCTTTCACTTCTTCAGGAAATCGCTTTAATTGTTTCAAAGCATTACCCATCCAGATTATTTTTCTTATTACTTTCATCGCTTAAGATATCTCATATTTAGGATAACGAACATAGAAATAATGGAATCCAGCAATATCAAACGTTGTATTGCCGAGAGGAGACAGTCTATTAGCGCTAAACGAACAAATAACCCGAAAGAAATGCGCAAAAGATTAGAGCGCCCAGCCATGCGTTGTTTTTGTAGGCTTTCCAATACGCCTGTTTTTTTAGCATCAACCATTGTTGATAGAGGAAAGCAAAAAACACAAGGGGAAGAAAAATAAAGTATGCATAAGAAAAATGCAGAGCAAATCCTAAAAAGATCATGCCCATAATCACCAAAAGTTGCATAACAAAAATAAAAAGAGGTGTGTGGCTTCTAAACAAAACAGCCACTGACTTGATGCCAAAATTTTGATCGTCTGATAGATCCATCATGGCATAAGTAGTGTCGTACACGACGCCCCATGCCACAGCAATTAGAAACACCCCCCAAGTTTTCAATGGCAGCGCATTTAATTGTGCGGCAAATGCCATGGGGACAGACCAAGCCGTAGTGACGCCTAAGAACAACTGTGGCCAATAGGTATAACGTTTAGAAAACGGATAACTGATTGCTAAAAGCAGAGCAACACAAGCAAGCAAAAATGTGAAAGCGTTTAGAAATAAAACGAGCAAAAAAGCAAAACAACCTAAAAAGAACAGCAGCTTGAACGCTTGTGCCAGGTCCATCTGCTTCATAGGCAAGACACGATACTTTGTACGCTCCACGTATTGATCCAATTGACGATCCGCAATGTCATCCACCACGGATGCAAACGCATGCATCACAAATGCGCCCAATACAAAAACAACAATCAACGTTAAAGATGGACGCCCTGCGGCAGCAATCCATAACGCCCACAATGCCGGCCACACGAGCAAAAGACTGCCTGTCGGTTGATGACAACGAGCAAAAGTAAAGTATTTTTTAAAAGAATGAATTGTTGAATCAACATCAAATGAACGTGAAAACATTTATCTTGTGGCTCTTTTATCTAATAACTCTTTAGCAAGTTGCACATACTTTCCGACCATGCCTTTGTTCATTTGAACCACTTTCAAAGCATTTGCCCCCAGTTGCCGCCGCAACCTTTCATCAGATAAAAGAAGAATCACTTGTTCTGCCAGCTGTTTTGCATCTTCCACAATGACAACCGCTTCCTCTTTTTCAAACAACTCACGGATCACAGTAAAATTAAACGTGTGAGGACCCGACAAAATCGCTAAACGAAAGACTGCTGGCTCTAATAAATTATGCCCCCCAATAGGTACCAAACTGCCTCCAACAAAAGCTACATCTGAAGCGGCATAAAATTGCATCAATTCGCCCATGGTGTCGCCGAGGAAAATATCGATAGAGGTATTACAAACATCTCCTTTACTGCGTCTGGCAACAGTAAACCCCACGTTAACGCATAGATGAAACACTTTATCAAAGCGCTCTGGATGACGAGGAACTAATAACAATAAAGCTTTCGGCAAACGCTTTTTTACTTCTTTAAAAGCTTCTAAAACATGGTTCTCTTCACCTTCATGTGTACTAGCAGCGATCCAAATAAAACGATCCGCTCCCAATTGATGACGAATCAATTCACCCGTTTCAAAAATACTGGGCGGCATATTGATATCGAATTTGATACTGCCTACGACTTTCACTTTTTCCTTCGATAGACCGAGCTGAATAAATCGTTCTGCATCCGGTGCCGCTTGAGCCGCGATCAAATCAAAACGGTTCAATACACGTTTTGTAAACTTTCTAAATCGCGCATAGCCCTTTGCAGATTTTTCCGATAAACGAGCATTCGCCAACAAAATGGGAATACGGCTTTTACGACTGTAATACAGCAAATTTGGCCAAATTTCAGTTTCCATAATGATGATCAAATGCGGTTGCACTTTATGCAGAAACCGCTGCACAACATCGGGCAAATCGTAAGGAACATAAACATGAAACACAGAATCGCCTAAGGCTGCTGTAACACGCTCCGAACCAGTTGGTGTCATGGTGGTCACTACGATCGGCAAATCGGGGAACGTTTTTTTAAGTTGTTTAATCAGAGGAACAGCCGCCAAAGTCTCTCCAACAGACACACTGTGTAGCCAAATGCCGTGTCTATAACGAGACTGGATTTTGAAGATCGCAAACCGCTCTAAAATTCGTTGACGATACTGTTTCAACTTTCGCGAACGCCATAAAAGCCGTAAAAGAACGAAAGGAATTAATAAATAAAATAAAAAACTGTATAAGTAACGCACAAGATTTCCTTTTTTCTAAGATGTTACATAAGAAATATTTCTGCTGATGAATATTTCTTAATATCTGATTCGAGCTGCATGTAATGAATAAAAAAATGGTAACACAAAATATCGGGAATGCTTGATGCGCACTATTTCCTCCAAATGCTCAAGTTGAAATAAGCGGCATAAAGGTAGGGTGCATTACTGATTTGCTCTAACAGTCGCCTTCATTAAAAATCACGTTATGATTCATTTCCTTTTTTAGTGCTATGGAAGAATTTGTATGAAACACACATTGATTGCTCCTTCAATTTTGTCTGCGGATTTCACTAAGTTAGGTGAAGAAATAGAAAACGTTATTGCAGCAGGTGCGGACATGATTCACTTCGATGTGATGGATAATCATTTTGTTCCAAACCTGACGGTTGGTCCTTTGGTTTGCGCGGCAATTCATCCTCGTTGCAGCAAAACGCCTATTGACGTTCATTTGATGACAGATCCTGTTGACTCATTGATCGAACCGTTTGCAAAAGCGGGAGCAAGTCATATTACGTTTCATCCTGAAGCCAGTAGGCACATCGATCGTTCCTTACAACTGATAAAAAAACACGGTTGTAAAACAGGGCTTGCCTTTAACCCAGCAACCTCTCTGGATTATTTGGAATATGTGCTTCCGAAGTTAGATCTCATCTTGATCATGGCTGTAAATCCAGGGTTTGGCGGACAAAGTTTTATTCCAGAAATGTTGGAAAAAATAAAACGAACACGAGAAATAATCGGTAAGAGTGGTTTTGCTATCGATCTTGCGGTTGATGGTGGAGTGAATAAAGACAACACAAAGCAAATACAAGAAGCAGGAGCAAATATACTCATTGCGGGCACCGCTATTTTCCGCGCACCAAATTATAAAAAAGCCATTCAAGATTTAAGGTAAACGTCGTAATCGATTCTAGATTGTATATTTCTTCCGTCATCCCCGCGAAAGCGGGGATCCAGGTCTGTTCCGTCATCCCCGCGAAAGCGGGGATCCAGAATTGATATATCTCTTCTCTGGATTCCCGCTTTCGCGGGAATGACAAAGCGGGTGGATCCCCGCTTTCGCGGGGATGACGGAATAGCTCGCGGGAATGACGGAATAGCTCGCGGGAATGACGGTGAAGGCGGGGATGACGAAAAAATTTATAAGCTTGTTTCTTTTACCCCTTCTTCCGTCCCTAATAACAAGACATCTGCTGGATGCCTGGCAAATAAGCCGTTTGTCACTACGCCCGTAATATTGTTGAGCGTCTCCTCAAGTTTGATGGGTTCTAAGATGGATGAAAAATAAACATCCAAAATGACATTGCCATAATCAGTGACATAACCTTGTCGATAAACCGGATCGCCCCCTAATTTGACGATCTCGCGCGCGACAAAACTACGCGCCAAAGGAATCACTTCTACTGCGACAGGAAATTTTCCTAGCACATCAACTTTCTTGCTCGCATCCGAAATGCATACAAATTTCTTTGCTAAAGAAGCAACAATCTTTTCTCCAGTCAGCGCACCGCCACCGCCTTTAATCATCTGTAAACGCGAATTAACCTCATCAGCCCCATCGACATAAATAGGGAAATGAACCACGCTATTTGGGTCAAGAATTTCAAACCCATACTGCATTAACCGTTGCATTGACGCTTTAGAGCTCACCACAACGCCATCAATAGGAATCCTGGATTGAGCCAACGCATCAATAAAAAAGTTCACTGTAGAACCTGTTCCAATACCAACAACATCTTTTTCTTTCACAAAACGCAACGCATTTTCTGCGGCTGCTTTTTTTAATTCATCCTGAGACATCTTTTTCTCCCTATAAAATATATTGACTTAGATCTTGATTCTCTAACAACGCACTTAAACGTTTATCCACATATTTATCGTCGACCAAAATCGCCTTCCCGCTACAATCGCTTGCTTCAAAAGAAACTTGTTCTAACAAACGTTCCATCACCGTATACAAACGACGAGCCCCAATATTTTCCAACTGCTCATTCACTTGCCACGCAACTTCTGCAATACGACGCACGCCCTTTTTATTGAATTTCAATTTCAAGCCTTCTGTCGCTAGCAAAGAAACATATTGCTCCGTCAATGAAGCGTGCGGCTCTGTCAAAATTTTCTCGAAATCGTCCACGGTTAAAGACAGCAACTCCACTCGAATCGGTAAACGCCCTTGTAACTCAGGAATCAAATCAGACGGTTTTGCTACATGAAAAGCACCTGAAGCAACAAACAGAATGTGGTTGGACTTCACAACACCATACTTTGTAGATACCGAACACCCTTCAATCAAAGGCAATAAATCACGCTGCACACCTTCTCGAGACACATCAGCTCCGCTCATGTTTTCAGAACGTCGAGCGACCTTATCTAATTCATCGATAAACACGATGCCGTTTTGTTCAACGTTTTGAATAGCCTTGCGCTTAATTTCTTCTTCATCTAACAATTTCGCGGATTCTTCATCGATTAAAAGATGCCTCGCTTGTTTCACTGTGACCTTTTTCTTCTTCTGTTTATTGTGAGACAAACTTTGAAACAAACCACTCAACTGATTCGTCATTTCCTCCATACCGGGAGGCCCCATGATCTCAACACCAACCGCAGGAGTAGAAAATTCAATCTCAATTTCTTTTTCGTCGAGCGAGCCCTCACGCAACATCTTGCGAAATTTCTGACGCGTGTGAATCGCCGGATTATTTTCTAAAGATTCCCCTGTTAATTTAGATGTCGCAGAAGGCAACAAAATCTCAAGAATACGTTCCTCCGCAGCTTCTTCTCCTAGTTGCTGCACCTTACGCAATTCAATTTCTCTCTGCATCTTGACGGCAATCTCTGCGAGATCACGAATAATCGAATCTACATCGCGCCCGACATAACCAACTTCCGTAAACTTCGTTGCTTCCACTTTCAAAAATGGCGCTTTTGCCAACTTTGCAAGCCGACGTGCAATTTCAGTTTTTCCAACACCCGTGGTTCCAATAAGCAAGATATTCTTCGGAGTCACCTCGGAACGTAGATCATCCGAAAGTTGCATCCGTCGCCAACGATTACGAAGAGCAATTGCAACCGCTCTTTTCGCATCATCTTGGCCGATAATAAATCGATCCAACTCATGTACGATCTCTTTTGGTGTCATCATCGATTGCACTTCCACCTGTTGTTCTGCTGTATTTTTTCTTTCTGCCTGAGTATTCATAAAATCATTCTCTTTTTTAAAGCTCTTCTATCGTCAAATGTTGGTTCGTGTAAATACAAATATCCGAAGCAATTTTTAAACTCCTTTCCACAATCTGCTTCGCTGAAAATTTTGTGTTATCAATTAACGCTCGAGCCGCCGCTTGTGCAAAAGGGCCTCCTGAACCAATCGCAATAATATTTTTCTCGGGTTCAATCACGTCACCGTTTCCTGTGATGATCAAAGATGTCTTTTCATCTGCAACAGCTAATAGCGCTTCCAAGCGACGCAATATTTTGTCTGTGCGCCAATCCTTCGCTAATTCAACTGCCGCTCGAGTCAAATTTCCGTGATACATCTCAAGTTTCGCTTCGAAGCGCTCAAATAAAGTGAACGCATCGGCTGTCCCACCAGCAAAACCTGCGATGACCTTGTTATTAAAAAGTCGACGTACTTTTTTTGCATTACCCTTTAAAACAATATTGCCCATCGATACTTGACCGTCTCCGCCAATAACCACTTTGTCTTTATGGCGAACACATAAGATGGTAGTGCCATGAAATTGTTCCACTGTTTTGTCCTCTTATTTACGAAAGTCGGGATGCTCGCCGTAGCTAGCCATGACGATACAGTTGCTACTATGGATTTTTTCTGGGGGTTAATGTGACCAAAATTCCGTTAATGCCTTGCGACTGTAACTCGTCACGAATCTTCTCTGCGGACAGCTCATCTTGAAACGGACCCAATTGCACTCGATAGATCATTGAGTCTCCTCTCGCAATTGGAATCACTTTCGCATCAAAACCCAATAGACGAATTTTGTCTTCATAGCTGCTGGCAACCTCTTTGTCTGAAAACGAAGCGAACTGCAATACGTAAAAAGGACTGTTTTCTTTCGACACAGGCATTTCGTTTGCCTCTGGCAACACATCTACTTGCATGGATGGAAGCATTTTGTAGAAATCATAGTGCATCGAAGGAGCTGTGTTCTTCGCTTGCGTGGAAGAGGGTATTTTTTTAGAAAGCTTTTTGATTTTTATTTGCGTGGTACGAGTTGTAGTCCTCTGCGAACGCAATCGGTGAGTCACAAATAAAATGCCGGAAACAAAGGCAAAAATTAAAAGAATAAGCAATAACATGGAAAGAAACGGAAAGGGTCTACGATCCCGTTTCTTTGTTTGGCGATGATCCCTTATTGTATTTCTGCGCTCTGAAGCGCGGCGCGCATAATCCTTTGGCATATCACATCTTTTCCGGTGTCGAAACGCCGAGCAAAACAAATCCGTTTTTTATGACTTGTTGCACAGCTTTAATTAAACACAAACGTGCTTGGCACAATGCTTCGTCGTCCACAATAAAAGTGTGCGCGTTGTAGTACGTGTGAAAAAGATTGGCGAGCTCTTTTAGATAATTTGCCAAATGATGCGGTTCTAGATTAAGGGCACACAAAGAAAGTGTTTCAGGATAGCGAGATAAATAATTCATAAGCGCTTGTTCATGACTTTCTTTTAAAGAAGAAAGAGACTGCAATCCAATAGATTGATTAAATAAAGTTCCTTTCTCTCTTAATTGTCGAAACACACTGCAAATACGCGCATAAGCATATTGAATGTAATAAACAGGATTATCATTAGACTGCGATTTCGCAAGCTCCAAATCAAAATCCATGTGTTGGTCTGATTTACGCATTAAATAGAAGAAACGCGTGGCATCGTTACCTACTTCATTTCGCAATTCACGCAACGTGACAAATTTGCCACCGCGTGTAGACATTTGTATGCGCTTTTCCCCCCGATACAAAATTGCGAATTGGACAAGAGGGGCATAAAACGCTTTTGGCTCTAAGCCTAACGCTTGCATGGCTGCACGCACTCGAGGCACATAGCCGTGATGATCTGCGCCTAGCACATCGATAATGACCTCAAAACCCCGTTGCAATTTATTCCAGTGATACGCTATATCAGAAGCAAAATACGTAAGTTGGCCGTTGGCGCGTCTCAACACGCGATCTTTCTCGTCTCCAAATTGAGTGGATTGAAACCAAAGAGCGTCCTCTTTTTCATAAAGGAACCCTTTTTTTCTTAAAGCTTCGATGCCTTTATCAATCGCTCCATCGACTGAAAGAGCTTTTTCAGAAAACCAGGTTTGGTAATGCACTCCAAACTCAGCTAAATCTTCCTTTATATCCGCCAAAATAATGTTCAAACCAAATTGGTGCACGATCTTGTAATCATCGCCCAACAATTCTTTAGCGCGCACAACGATGGCATCGGTATGTGCCTCTTTCTGCTTTTCTTGATCTTCAGAAGTCGCATCTTTGGGTACGCCATTAAATACTTCTTCTGCAATACGATGAAATCGATCTCCATAATGAGACTTCAACTCAACAGCAATCTCGCGAATGTAATCGCCCTTGTAACCATTACGCGGGAAATCAAATTCCTCACCACAAGCATCTAGATATCGTAACCACACGCTAATCGCCAAAATGTCCATCTGGCGCCCCACATCGTTGATGTAATACTCGCGATGCACATTAAAACCTGTTGCTTGCAAGATATCGGAAACAGCAGCTCCATATGCTGCACTACGGCCATGCCCCACATGTAAAGGACCTGTTGGATTTGCAGAAACATATTCAATGTGTACACGTTGGCCTTTCCCAATATCTTTTCTGCCGTAATTTTCCGTTTCTTTTAATACGTCCGCGACCACTTGATTTTGTGTATCCGAAGACAAATAGAAATTGATGAATCCAGGGCCTGCAACTTCCACTTTTTCAAGCCACTCCTCTGCACTCAATGCTTCGATAATCCATTGCGCCAATTCATGCGGCTTTACTTGCAACTGCTTCGCCAAGACCAAAGCAATATTGCTAGCAAAATCTCCGAATTCAGGAGAACGCGTGTATTCAATTTGTATTTCTTCAGGGAGTTGAAAAGAGAGCTGTTTGGATTTTTTGAGACGATCTAGAGAAGACCTTAAGGCCTGTTGTAATTTTTGTTTCATGTTGTACCCATTTTTTGGAAGGGCGGCATTATCTAATGCCTCATAGGTGAAGTAAATTTTTATGCCTCAGCCCTATGCTCCATCATGCCCCGCGCTTCCTTCGTCATTCCGATTAAAACTGGTATCCGAATCCTTTCTTTTCATCTGCAATCATGTGCTTTAACACGTTGATCCCGAGATGAATTTGCTGAGAGGTGTATTTGCTAAATATCGCCTTTGCTTTTGATTTGGTTTTGACGCCTCCTTTCTTCAAGGGCAAATCAGAAATCAACATCAAGGCACCCATCGGCACATAGTTCACAAACCCAACGGTAAATAATGTAGCACACTCCATATCAATCGCTTGTGAGCGCTCAATAGAAAGCTCATTAACAAAATCTTTTTTAAATTCCCAAAAACGCACGTTGGTCGTATGAATCACGCCTGTGTGATATTTCATATTTTCTTTCTCTAGTTCGGAACAAACATAACGCTGGATCACGAAAGAGCTTAAAGACGGGCAACGCGGCGGCAAATAAGCATTGGATGTTCCTTCTTCACGAATGGCTGCAATCGGATTAAAAAATTCGCCCACTTCATATTCTTTGCGCAAACCGCCGCATAATCCCAACATCAAAGTCGCTTTTGGTTTTACAAAAGAAAGTAATTCAGCAATTAAAGCTGCAAGCGGTGAGCCAATCCCAAAATGGACAATCGAAATCTGCTCGTCTTTAGCATGACAAGCGGTCATAGCCGAACCGCGCATAATGGGTTGATGAAACATTTCCGAGAAAACTTGTACATAATCCGGGAAATTCGTTAATAAAATATAAGGCTGAAACTGATCGATTTGGCTCCCTGTATAACGCTCTAAAGTATCGATGCCTACCCGATCACTCGTCAGCATTTGAATTCGTTCAAGATCACTCTGTGTTAGCTCTCTCATTTAAAAGCTCCTTAAATAAATTAATACCCTTTACTTGAAAGATCTGGCAGAAAATCTGAATGCATCGCCACCCGTTCAATTCCTGTCTCATAATGTCCATCAGGGTATAACTCAAACCAACGAAATCCAGGCATCACAGCATCTAATTTAAACTGTTGTTCCTTCGTCATAAACTGAACAGAAGAAGAAGGAGATCCCAAATAATCCACTCCGTGAAAAGTTAATTTTTGTTCTGAATGCACATGCCCAAAAGCAACCGCTACAATATTTTTATGCCGATGAACCGCTTCTAAAAAAGCATCGCTGTTTTTTAATTTGCTGCCATCCAGCCATTTGCAATTCAGTTTCAATGGGTGGTGATGTAAAAAAACAAAATTCTTTAGCTCTTCGCCTTGCTCCAAAGTCTTCTCTAAGAACTGCAACTCTTTCTTCGATAGCTTTCCAGCGATGTGCCATTTCCAAAAAGAATTCAAAAAAATAAGCTGCCAATGATCCTGCTGAATCACTTTTTGCGAACTGATGCCTGCATTTTCTAAAACCTTCAGCCCCGTCTTGAGACGATCATGGTTACCAGGAATCCAAATTTTCTTTACAGACAACTCTTCGGCAAGCGATACAAAATGTTGATAAGACTTTTCAGAACCATCGTGCGAAAGATCCCCCGTAAACACGACAAAATCAGCACCCCGATCACGAATATGTTTTTTAGCCAATTCTGTAACCGCTTTGAAAGTTTCATAGGACTTGATGCCTAAGAACTTGTGCGCTCTGTTTGAAAAAAGATGTGAATCTGTGATCTGTAAAAATCTAATCATGATCAAGCCTTATCAATCATCCACACACCATTCCAATTTTGCGGAACATGTTTTTTTAAATACAAACAACGGTCGATATACAAACGAACCAGATGATCCTGGCCAAACTGTTCCGCTAAATTTTGGAATAACTCAATGGCGTGATCCCATTCACCTTTCTGATAAGTATCGAAAGCAATCCCAAACGCTTTATTGTAGGCATCGAGATTTGCTATCAAAGGATGCGTACTGCTCAACAACTCATACACCTTACCGCCTTTGCTTTTGCCTCTAACAATCACACTATCTACCAAACGTATAGGGAATTGATCTTTGACAATACGGTACGTGGACTCATTAATCAGAATGCTTGTACCATAGACTTTGCTCAAGGATTCTAAGCGACTCGCTAAATTCACTCCATCGCCCAAAGCGGTATAACTCAATCGGTCTTCTGCTCCGATATTTCCAATCACAGCTTCAGAGGTATTGATCCCAATACGCATTTGCAAAGTTGGCTCGCCTTTTTGTTTCCAATTTTCATTCAACCGATCCAGTGCTTCGTAGCAGCGCAACGCTGCCTGACAAGCATGTATTGCATGAAACTCATCCTCTAGCGGTGCGCCCCAAAATGCCATGATGCCGTCACCGATGTATTTATCGATCGTCCCTCGTGATTCTTGAATAACTTGCGACATGGCCCCGAAATACTCAGAAAGAAACTCCATCAATTGCGTCGGCGCCATCGACTCCGACAAGGTCGTAAAACTTTTGATATCGGAAAAAAACAAAGTAACGGTTTTGCTTTGACCGCCCACTTCTGCGACATGCCCACTCTTGATAAGATTTCTAACCAACAAGGCGGGGACATACATTAAAAATGAACGCAGCCCTTTTTTCATTAATTCAAAAGCATCTCGAATACGAATCACTTCTGTGATCTTAGACTCAAACAAAGGCTTATCCTCTAGATCAAGCTCCGCTATGGACGCTGCCTCCTCTGCCAACAGAACAATCGGATTGGCAATCCTTCCTGCGACGATTCGCACAATAATCAAGCTAATCACCAAAATAATGAAAGCGATGAGAATGCTTAAAATAACATTTATTTCTAATGGGCCAGCGATGTCGTGCAAAGGCAGCACAATGCCAACAATGCAGTAATCACCAAGTAAGTGACCGATTCTTAAATAAGAAGACAAATAACGTTTGTGTTGGAAATACGTCGAAAAAATTGCGCTGCCTTTTTTGTCGTACAAAGAAAAAGATTGTTGAATCCAGGGCATTTGCAACAAATTCAAAGAACACAATTGATTAGGACATTTTTTTTGCTCTAACTCGCTTGGCAATAAAAGTTTTCCGGCTGAATCCATAATAAACATCACTGTATTTGCAGTCGGTTTAACTTCGGACATAAAAGCACCAATGTTTTGTACCGCAATATCGATCGCGATCACATAGGTCAATTTTCCCTGACCGGCATAGATCGGAATACTGACCGTAATACCATGAGTCACATTGTTTCCGGGAGTTAAGGCATACCTATAAAGAGGCGTCCAAGAAGGTTCTGTATGTTTAAGCGCATTCTGATACCAGATACGATTTCGAGGGTCATAGGTTGTTTGAGTTGGTTTTTTTTGAGACAACAACTGGCCTGTTTCATCAATTAAACTGTTTCTTAATATGGCACCCTGTTTATCTCTATTAACGACTTCAAAATTTAAATGATGCGTGTCGGGATCTCTTTCAACAATAAAGAAGTTGCCTTGAGTATCCGCAATGTATGCCGCATAAAAGTTCGGGCGCTCGCCTACGATATTGACCAAGTAATTACGAATCTGTGCTTCATCATCCAGATTAACCAAGCCACGTTTTAGAAGTTGCGCGCTTACCAGTAAACGACTTTCAATTGGTTTTAAGAAACCAAGCAGTTGGTTTTCTATTAAGTTCGAAGAACCTTTTAAGATTAGTTGAGAAGAACGGATCAAGAGACGATTCATGGCGTAATAATTCACACCAATCACAACACTGATCGCTAAAAACAGAAGAAGAACAAAGATAGAAGCAATACTAAAACGAATACTGAATTTCATGATGCATCAATTCCTTTGCAGATTTCCTTTGCTCCTGAGCCGCGATAAATCGCGCCTCTACAGTATGCGCTCAATCGTCATCCCCGCGTAGGCGGCTCCACTTCCAGGAAGTCATCCCCGCGTAGGCTAAGGATCCAGTCACAATCAATTATTTTCTGGATCCCCGTTTTCGCGGGGATGACACGTTGAGCTTTCCTGCGGATAACGACAGCTTGGTCTCGTCCATCCTTCAATAAGGACTTGTCGTGACCGAGCTATTGCTAATTTCTCAGCTGGTACGTCTTGTGTGATCGTTGATCCCGCACCAACGGTTGCGCCTTTGCCAACTTTCACAGGAGCCACTAACTGCGTTCCTGCTCCAATAGAAGCTTCGTCTTCAACAATAGTCGGGTTTTTCTTCACACCATCGTAATTACAAGTGATCGTGCCCGCACCAACATTGACATCTCGACCTATCGTTGTATCCCCAATGTAACTCAAGTGATTCACTTTGCTGCCTTCGCCGATCACGCTTTTTTTCACTTCAACAAAATTTCCAACTTTAGATCTTTCTAACAATTTTGTTCCGGGACGAATTCGTGCAAAAGGACCTACACGGCAATCGTCTCCAATAACAGCATCTTCAATCACACAGTTTGGCTCGATAACAACACCGTCTCCAATCACTACATTTTTTAAAACCGTGTTAGCTCCGATGATCGTCTGAGCGCCAATCGCAACACAACCTTCAACAATGACATTTACATCGATAGTTACATCATTTTTAAAGGACAAATGTCCACGAATATCGAAACGATTAGGATCAAGCAATTGCAATCCTTGTTGCATAAACTCTTTTGCTCGTTTCAATTGATAGCGCCTTTCCACGGTTGCTAACTGCAATTTGTCGTTCACCCCTAAAATTTCGTCGTTTTCTTCTGGCGACACCGTTGAAATAGAACCGCCTTCTTTCACGGCCAATCCAAAAAGGTCTGTTAGATAATATTCTTTCTGAGCATTTTGGTTGTTGAGCTTAGGCAACCATCTTTTTAAATCCGCCACTTTAAACACACAGGTGCCAGCATTAATTTCTTTGATTTTCTTTTGCGCTTCGGTGGCATCTTTCGTTTCTACGATTGCGATCGGATTTTCCTTTTCATCACGCAAGATACGCCCAAACCCTTCGGGTCGATCAACAACAGCTGTCAACCAACTGACATCGCTCGAAATTTGAATCATCTGTGCCAAAGTACGTGCGGAAATTAAAGGCACATCGCCATACATCACTAAAACGCGATCGTTTTCATCCAATTCTGACAAGGTTTGCATAACAGCATGTGCAGTCCCCAACAATTCTTTTTGCTCAATCCAAACCACAGGTAAATAGGAGAGATGTTCTTTCACCGTCTGATATTGGTGTCCCGCAACTACTACAATCTTTTTTGCATGCATTTGCTGTGCGGCTTGCACGACATGTTCCAGCAATGTTTTCCCGGCCAGAAGGTGCAACACTTTAGGCAAAGCCGAATGCATTCTTGTTCCCGCTCCCGCTGCCAAAATCACAACATTGAGCGTTGAATCGTTACTCATTTTCAAAAACCCTCTTTTTTCGCTCAAAAGTAGATTGTCATCCCTACATCACCACGTTCTTCAAAGAACGGTAAAACGGAATCATTTTTTTCGAGTTTGATATTTCTGCATCAATACTTAGCAAATACAAATATTCACTTTTGTCCGATATAGCGTGAATCATTAACGAATCATCGTGTAAGAATCGCGTAGCCCCAAAAAAGTTCCGAATCAAAATCGGATCATGATTCATCTCGTAAGAAAGGTGTGGCAATTCTAATAAAGCAATTTGCCAATCTTGAATTTTTTGCTTCTTTCTAAAGTGCTCGATGATCTCTCTCGCCTCAGCAATTTGATGCGGATCAATATACAACACCCTCGGAACACGACGATTGTGTAACCTTTTCGCTAACTCAATAACGGGATGGTGAGCATTACTTTTCGCCAAAGAACGAATCATCGAAAAAATATCGTAATCACATAAGTTCTTATACAAAGAGTAATTTGATTTTAAAAATTGATTGATCAGACGTTTTCTATTTTTTGTTTTTAGCGCTTTTTCATTAAATGTATTTACGCTTTTTAAAAATTGCACCAAAGGAGATTGATCTAATTGTAAAAATGCATCTTCTTCATGAATGGCGCGCGCCAATAATTTCAAAAACTCACGCAACAGAAATTCAGAACAATACTTTTTCCCGTTTTGATACACATTGCGCATCATTAGACGACGCGCCATTAAATATTGTTCGACAACACCGATTCCTTTACTCGTAATCCCAAGCCCAATCGTGCCTTCATTTTCTACAGGGGTTAAACAGTGCAATAACCATCGGAAATCATATTCTCCATAGGTCACTCCACAAAAATGGCTATCGCGTAATAGATAATCCAAACGATCTGCATCCAATTGCGAAGAAACAATATCGGAAAGCAACTTGTCTTCTCCGCTGTGCATGATCAGACCTTGAATTTGATGAATCGTATTCGCATCGATCGGTGTTTTTTCATTGCGCTCATTAAAACGCTTTAAAAAAGAAGGCTGCATAAATTCTTCTAAGAACATGGGGGTCCAATCTTCATGGTGAATGCTTTTCTCATAAAAAATATCTTCAAAGACATGAGAAAACGGCCCGTGCCCAATGTCATGCAGCAAACAAGCCAACATCACCAATTGTTTTTTTTCTGCGCCTAATTCCAATTTAGTTGCAATCTGCCCGCCGATATAACAACAGCCAATGCAATGATTGAAACGGGTATGTACAGCGCCGGGGAAAATCCAATCGGCCAGGCCTAATTGTTTAATGTGCCTTAAGCGTTGAAAGATTTGGCTTCCGAGGAAAGGCTTGATCCATCGATCTTCTTGTGTAGTGAATTGCATAGACCCGTGGACAGGATCTTTAATGACATGAAAGACATTCAGCATAAGCTTTATCTTCGTTTTTTTCTGGCGACACGAAGCTGAGCAATTGCTCGAGTCAATTCAATAAGCGCCGTGGTGTAATCGCCATATTTCTTTGTCGCCAATGCCTCCATAGCTTTCCCTTTTGCTTCCACAGCTAATTGTTCATCAATATCTTCTGCGCGAATGATGGTATCGGCCAATATAGTAACTGTCTCCGGTTGCACCTCTAAGAAACCACCAGAGATGTAATAGTATTCTTCTGAACCGTCTTGTTTGATGAGCCGCACTTCTCCGGGTTGCACGGTTGAAAGCATCTGAGTATGACCTGGCAAAATACCAACTTCTCCTTGGTAAGCAGACACCACCACCATCTTGGCTCGACCGGAAAAGATCAATCCTTCGACACTGACAATATCTAATTGCAGAGTATCCGCAAGCATCCACGCTTTGGAGCCTTGCTCGCCTCGCATTTCGTTAAAGTTTCTATTTTCCATAGAGAATTCTCTTTTTCTGTCATGCTCATACGGTTTGTTCGTCATCCCCGCAAAAACGGGGATGACAAAAAACAAATGTCGCTTACATGCTCTTTGCTTTTTCTATTACCTCATCAATAGTTCCAACCATATAGAAGGCTTGTTCAGGTAAGTCATCGTATTCACCGCTCAAAATTCCTTTAAAGGATCGAATCGTTTCTTTCAATGGCACGTAAACACCTTTCTTCCCGGTAAAGACTTCAGCAACAAAGAATGGTTGCGATAAGAATTTTTGAACTTTTCTTGCTCTGCTAACAATGAGCTTATCTTCTTCTGACAACTCATCCATTCCTAAGATTGCAATGATGTCGCGCAGTTCTTTATAGCGCTGCAACACCCTTTGAACTTCCCGAGCAATGTTGTAGTGCTCTTCACCAACAATGAATGGATCTAATTGTCGGCTGGTGGAATCCAATGGATCAATAGCAGGATAAATACCTAATTCAACAATCTGTCTTGATAACACCACTGTTGCATCTAAATGCGCAAAAGTTGTTGCAGGAGATGGATCTGTTAAATCATCTGCTGGAACATATACAGCTTGCACCGATGTAATAGATCCTTTTTTCGTAGAAGTAATACGTTCTTGTAATGAGCCCATTTCTGCAGCAAGAGTCGGTTGGTAACCTACAGCAGAAGGCATACGGCCTAACAATGCAGACACTTCTGTACCCGCCAAGGTGTAACGATAAATGTTGTCGATAAACAGCAAGACGTCTTTGCTCTGATCACGGAAATATTCAGCAACCGTCAATCCAGTCAAAGCAACTCTAAAGCGATTTCCTGGAGGCTCATTCATCTGTCCATAAATTAATGACACTTTGTCTAAAACATTGGATGCCATCATTTCGTTATAGAAGTCGTTTCCTTCACGAGTTCTTTCACCCACACCCGTAAACACGGAGAACCCGCTGTGTTCGATCGCGATATTACGAATCAGCTCCATCATGTTGACGGTTTTTCCGACACCCGCACCACCAAACAATCCAACTTTTCCGCCCTTCGCAAACGGAATTAAAAGGTCAATAACCTTGATGCCTGTTTCCAACAATTCTTGTGATTGTGCTTGTTCAGAAAACGTAGGCGCTTTTCTGTGAATAGGCCAATGCGTTTCTGCACCAATTGGGCCTTTTTCATCAATAGGAGTACCCAAAACATCCATAATGCGTCCAAGTGTTTTTGTTCCAACAGGCACAGTGATGTAGTGACCGGTATTTCTAACTTTCAGTCCTCTGCGAAAGCCATCGGTGGTTCCCATAGCAATGGTTCGCACGATGCCATCCCCTAACTGCATTTGTGTTTCAAGCGTGACATCTAAGTCTTCTACGATTAATGCGTCGTAAACTTTAGGAATTGAATCAATAGGAAATTCCACATCAACAACGGCACCAATTACTTCGATAATGGTTCCCAGTTTCTGTTCTTTTTCTACAGTAGCCATCTATATTTCCTCTTTTGTTAAACCGCTTGGTAATTCTGTATCGATCTCAACCGCATCCCCACGTCGGTGTGCCATTGTCTTGATCGCTTAACCGCCCTCGATCGCCTGAGCACCAGACACAATTTCTGTTAACTCCGTTGTGATCGTCGCTTGACGTACTTTGTTGTACGACAGCTTCAAATCATCAATTAGTTTCGCCGCATTTTCGGTAGCGTTCTTCATCGAAATCATTCTTGCTGATTGTTCACACGCGAGCGTTTCTACAACACTCTGATACACCTGTGCTTCTAAATGCCGCCGTAACAAACCATCCAATAATTCTTGAGGATTTGGTTCGTATAAATAATCCCAAATGTATTCACGCTTTTCCGTATGAGAGACCGTCACAGGAAGCAACTGAATCACGTCAGGCTTTTGCACCATGGTATTAATGAACTTGCTATAACAGACATACACGGAATCAACCTTTCCTTTCACAAACAAGTCGCTCATGGTCTTCACTGCACCAATAAGGTCTTTAACCCCGGTGTCGTTATCAATGTGATTCGCTTTTGCAACCACGCTCCCACCGATACTTCGGAAAAAAGAATCCGCTTTATCGCCGACTAAACAGAGATCCGCCTCCAGATTTTGTGCTTTTAATTGCTTTAGCTCGATCAACATTTTTTTGAAGATGTTGAGGTTCAATGCACCACATAAGCCTCGGTCAGTCGTCATTACGATATAACCCACACGCTTCGCCGTACGCACTTGCATAAAAGGATGACGATATTCCGGATTCGTCCTGCCTAAGTGAGTAATCACTTGATGAATTTTTTCGGCATAAGGTCGAGAAGCAAACATACGGTCCTTTGTTTTTTTCATCTTACTAGCAGCAACCATTTGCATGGCGCGCGTAATCTTTTGTATGTTTTTTATTCCGCTAATTTTTGTACGGATATCTCGAGAAGTAGCCATCACATTTTCTCTGTAAATTGAGCTTTAAACGCATCCGCAGCTTGTTTCATAGATTGTTCAATGTCGTCGTTGTAATCCCCAGTTTTATTAATCTGGTCAACCAACGAGGCATATTTCTGCGCGACGAATTGATGCAATTCAGATTCAAAGAGTTTGATTTTGTCGAGCGCAACATCTTCCAAATAGCCCTTATCTACAGCAAACAGAGAGAATGCTATTTGTGCAGTAGAGAATGGCGCATATTGTTTCTGTTTCATCATCTCAACAACGCGTTCTCCATGTTCTAATTGTTTGCGGGTGGAATCATCTAATTCAGATGCAAACTGAGAAAACGCTTCTAACTCACGATATTGCGCAAGCGCTAAACGAATACCGCCAGACAATTTCTTGATAATTTTCGTTTGAGCAGCGCCGCCCACACGAGAAACTGAAAGACCTGCATTCATAGCAGGCCGAATACCTGCATTAAACAAATCTGTTTCTAAGAAGATTTGTCCGTCTGTAATAGAAATAACGTTTGTCGGTACAAACGCAGAAACGTCACCGGCTTGTGTTTCAATGATTGGTAATGCCGTTAATGAACCGGATTTCCCTTTAATCTTTCCCTGACTTACTTCTTCTACATAGTGAGCACTGACAGAAGAAGCACGTTCCAATAAGCGAGAATGCAAATAAAAAATATCGCCTGGATACGCTTCACGTCCTGGTGGGCGTCTTAATAGCAAAGAAATTTGTCTATAGGCCCAAGCGTGTTTGGTTAAATCGTCATAGATAATCAAAGCATCTTCACCACGATCTCTAAAATACTCTCCCATTGCACAACCGGCATACGGTGCGATGTATTGCAACGAAGCGGGCATAGCCGCAGAAGCATCGACAACAATCGTATGTTTCAACGCGTCGTGTTCTTCTAATTTCTTTACAACAGCAGTAACAGTGGATGCCTTTTGTCCTATAGCAACATAGATACATTTAACGCCAGTATCTTTCTGGTTGATGATGGTATCGATCACAATCGCTGTTTTACCGATCTGACGATCACCAATGATTAATTCACGTTGTCCTCGACCAACTGGAACCATCGAATCGATTGCTGTTAAGCCCGTTTGCAGTGGTTTATTGACGGACTGTCTGTAAATCACACCGGGAGCAATCTTTTCAATCGGAGAGGTTAATGTCGTTCCTAAGTCCCCTTTGTTATCAACAGGAACACCTAACGCATCAACTGTTCGGCCTAATAATTTATCGCCTACCGGTACTTCTAAAATTCTGCCCGTGCATCGAACCGTTTGACCTTCACTTAAGTGCTCATAGTCCCCTAACACGATGGCGCCAACGATGTCGCGTTCAAGGTTCAACACCAAACCAAAAATATCGTCTTGGAATTCAAGCATTTCACCTTGCATTGCTTGATCAAGCCCGTGAATTCTGACAATGCCATCCTCCACGCTCACAATCGTCCCTTCGACACGAGATTCAACCGATGGTTTAAACTCTGCTATCCGTTTTTTTATAATCTCACTCATTTCAGAAGGATTTAGTCGCATGTTTCTTTTCCTTTTATAAAAAAGACTCGCCAAGTAGCGCGTACATCAAAGTTACTAAATTTTAAAATTCATTTTTTAAACGCTTTTTATCAAGCGCTGTAAATAAGTCTGAACTGATCCATCCATGACTAAGTCACCCGCTTTGATCACCACACCCCCAAGAATGTTTCGATCGATGGTATACGTTGGACAGATGTTCTTATTTAATTTTTCTTTCAAAACGTTGAGTAACTTCCCTTTTTGCTCATCGCTTAGATGAAAGACAGAAATAATTTCCACATCCATTTCGTTTTCGGATGCTTTTCTATTCTCAACAAACATTTTAAAAATGGTTGGTAAGAAAATGAGGCGGTTATTACTAAATAAAACCCGAAGAAATCCAGATTGTTCTTTATCCATTTCTTCCAAAATAGAAGCAAAAAATGGCAGCACTTTTTCTTCTTGCAAGCTGGGGTTCATAAGAAATTTTTTCACCTGCTTGTCTGACACAATTTGAGCCGCTGTTTCAAGAAAATCGCCCCATTGGTCTAGAGCATTTTTCTGCAACGCAACGTCAAACGCTGCTTGGGCATAAGGTCTGGCTATCGTTCTTTTTTGCAATAATTTCATACCAAGATCTCAACATTCACCGAAGGAGCATCCTCGATCCTTTTAGATCTTTGAGAAGAACAATGTTCCTATCGGATGGGGCTTAAATTTCTTTAATAAAATTCTCAATTAATTGTTGATTGGTCGCTTGATCCACTTCTTTCTGAAGTAATTTTTCTGTGGCCAATAGCACCATATCTTTTAACTCTTTTTTTACTTCTTGCTTTGCCAAACCAACCTCACGATAAATTTCATTTTGAGCATCTGCAATAATACGTTGGTTCTCTTTCAAGCCTTTAGCTTTTGCATCCTCAATGTTTTGACTGGCTTGCGTATTCGCTTGATCAACAACCTGCTTCGCCTGAGCTCTCGCCTCATGCAAAAGGTCTAATGATTTCTTTCGCGCAAGCTCTAATTCATGTTTGCCTTGATCAGAAGCTTCCAATCCATCAGCAATTTTTTTCTGCCTGTCCTGCAACGCCTTAATGATCGGAGGCCAAACAAACTTCATAACAAACAAGACAAAGAGGGCAAATGTGATCATTTGCCCCAAAAGGGTGACATTAATATTCATGTTTTTCTCAGCTTCAATTAATGAACCAAGTGTCCTGCATACTGAGTAACAGCAGCAATGACTGGATTAATGAATGGATTTGCGAAGGTGAAGTAAAGCGCCAAACCAACACCGATCATGGTCACAGCATCTAACAAGCCTGCAACGATAAACATTTTGACCTGCAAAATAGGGGTCATTTCAGGTTGACGAGCAGCGCCTTCTAAAAATTTACCGCCCAATAAAGCGAAACCAATAGCAGTGCCGACAGCGCCCAACGCAATCATCAAGGCAACTGAAATAACGGTGATTGTCTGAATTTGAGCAATCAATTTAACAATTTCCATCTCTATCTCCTCTTTTTAAAAAAAGTGTAATAAACAAAAAATTCTGTCGTTATCCTAATTTCGTCGTCATCCCCGCGAAGGAGGAAATCCACCCTGTCGTCATCCCCGCGAAGGCGGGGATCCAGAAAACATATCAATAAAACTGGATTCCCGCTGCAGCTAGGAATGACGGCCTACCAAAGATTCCGCTCTAATGGCCGTCTACCTCTGTTTAGTGGGAATCTTTCGTCAAACTTATATATACAATCGTCAACACCATGAAGATGAAGGCTTGTAACGTAATAATCAGAATGTGGAAGATTGACCAGGCTAAACCTAAAGGCCATTGAGTCCACCACGGAATCAATGCGATTAAAATAAAAATTAATTCGCCCGCATACATGTTTCCAAACAAACGTAAAGAAAGGGAAACAGGTCGCGCTAATTCTTCAATGACGTGCATTACGAAATTCACCGGCGCGAACCAAACACCAAAAGGCGTCATCAATAATTCTTTTAAATAGCCCAATGAGCCCTTCTCATAAATAGCAAAACCTAAAGTCAAAAAGAAAACGGATACAGAAAGACCAAAGGTAAAATTCAAATCGGCGCTAGTCACCACGCGTAAATAAGGAATACCGACGTGCTCAGCCCCCCAAGGCAGCAAATCGACGGGGATCAGATCCATAAAGTTTGCAATAAAGACCCAAACAAAAATGGTCAATGCTAATGCACCCAGAAAACTACTGTATCCGCGATAAGTTTCCTGAACTTGTTTGTCTGCAAAGTTAACAAGAATTTCAATAAGGTTTTGCAAAGGTCCTGGTGTATCAGAAGTCGCTCTTTTTGCCACGATCCAAAATGGAATTAAGAACAGAAGTCCTAGTAAAAAAGAAACCACCAAAGTATCGATGTTCAGAGTCCAAAAACCGCCGTTCGTTAACGTGCCGTTATGCAAATTCAGCATCAAGTGAGTCATGTGATGTTGAATATATTCTGTGGAATTTGCGGGTTGATGCACTTCGATCATTATTGTCTTTTCTTATCTCTAAAACACACAGGGGATAACCAAAAAGATAGATAAGTTATCAGGTAGCCCATAAAAAAGGGCGGCATCTTAACATGCAAAAACACGATGACAATAAGAAACAAGACGGCCGTCAGAACCAACTTGATGGCTTCTGCAATATAAAAAGAATGCACAATTCGTCTTATTGCACGTCCTCCACTGTGTCGAAAGAACAACGCCGCAAAAACACTTTGCGCAATGATTGAAACGCTTCCTCCAAGCAATAAGGAAACCGCAACCGGCACAGAAAAAAACAAAAGACCGGTCAGAAATAAAACGGCTGCGATTGCAATTTGAAAGAGCAATAAACGAAGACACCCTCGCCATGCTGCGCGTTGATATTTTGGAATGTTCATTTTTTGCGCCAAATAAAAAAGGTCTGCCTTTACAACATGTACCTCATCGTCATCCCCGCGAAGACTGTGCCCCGTCATCCCCGCGAAGACTGTGTCCCGTCATCCCCGCGTAAGCGGGGATCCAGATCTATTGCGTGTTTCCGGAGATATTGGGCTTTCGTCATCCCCGCGTAAGCGGGGATCCAGACTTCCGCCCCCGGCCGAAGGTTGCGTTTGATAAGTCATCCCCGCGTAAGCGGGGATCCAGAATCTGGATTCCCGCTTTCGCGGGAATGACAGAGGCCCGCTTTCGCGAACAGGGCAAAACAGTTGTTAATACGATTACGAAATATGCTTCAAAATTCCATCTAACTCGTCCAGGCTATTAAAAGAAACCACTAATTTCCCTTTGCCTTTTGCATTGTGTTGAATCAAAACCTTCGCGCCTAATTTCCCAGAAAGCTTGTTTTGCAAATCCCTTACGTCTGGATCTTCTACAATAAATTTTGAATCTTTCTTTTTATTTCCCGCCAACAAACGCCTCACAAGATTTTCTGTTTCCCGCACGGAAAGATTGTTCGCAACAATTAAGCGAGCAGTCTCGTGTTGTTTGTCGCTGTCTAAACTCAATAACGCTCTTGCGTGCCCCATTTCAATATCACCGTGCTCCAACATCGTTTTCACATCTGTATTCAAAGCAAGCAAACGAAGCAAATTCGAGACAGTCACGCGATTCTTCCCGACCGATTCAGCAGCACTTTCATGCGTCATACCAAACTCTTCGATCAATCGATGCAGCGCCCGCGCTTCTTCTAAAGGGTTCAGATCCTCGCGTTGAATATTTTCAATCAACGCCATCGCAATCGCTGCTTCATCTGGAATATCACGCACCAACACAGGCACTTCTTGTAAGCCTGCTAATTGCGCTGCACGCCACCTTCGCTCACCCGCAATAATTTCGTAACGATTGGTGCTCTTTTTCCTAGCGATAATGGGCTGAATAATGCCTTGCGCTCGAATGGAATTTGCTAATTCATCCAGTGCTTCAGGGTCGAAAGTCTTTCGCGGCTGAAATGGACAAGGCTGTAAATATTCGATCGGCAATTCTTTTAAATCGCCTCGCTCAATCGCCTCTTCAAGATTTTCATTAAAGCTTTGATTGATCCCAACCAGTAACGCATCAAGACCTTTTCCCAAACCTCGTTTTTTACTCATCTTCGACCTTCCCTTTTAAGATAAAAAACACGCTATATCGCGCTGAAAAAATTACGACGACTGTTTCTGCCGTCTTAACACTTCGCCAGCTAAAGCCAAATAAGCCACCGCCCCATGCGATCGTTTATCATAGTGTATCGCTGGCATTCCATAACTAGGTGCTTCCGCTAACCGCACATTACGAGGAATAACCGTGCGGTAAACCTTCTCGCCAAAGTGATTTAACAATTGATCTGAAACCTCTACAGATAATCGATTTCGACCGTCATACATCGTGCGCAAAATCCCTTCCACTTCCAAACGAGAATTTAAATTGTCTCTGATCTGTTCCATCGTGTTGATCAAGCCAGACAACCCTTCAAGGGCATAATATTCACATTGCATCGGAATCAACAAAGAATCTGCCGCCACTAAACTATTGAGCGTTAAGACATTTAAAGAAGGTGGGCAATCAATAAGAATAAAATCGTATTTAGGGGCAACAGGTTTTAATAGGTTGTACAGGCGAGTCTCTCGATCATTCAGCTGAAACAACTTCACCTCAGCCACAATCAAGTCGCTATTAGAAGGCAATAAATCGTATCCGGCGTTTGTGCTCACACACACTTTTTCGAAGGGCTGTTTTCCGGTCAATAGTTCATTTAAAGAGTGCTTTAATTCATTTTTATTCACACCGCTGCCCATCGTTGCATTCCCTTGGGGATCAATATCAATCAATAAAATGCGACGTTTCGTAGCAGCAAGTGAAGCAGATAAGTTGATAGAGGTGGTCGTCTTCCCAACCCCCCCTTTTTGATTAGCAACTGCAATAATTTTGCCCACAATGAAAACCTTAGTTGAATTTATCCTGATTAAACCATGTCTTACTGTGTTTCACAGCCAAAAGTCGGTAGCTCCAGCAATTCTCGGTGAAGCTTAAGAGATTCGCCCTTTTTACCGTAG
>JAHJDF010000099.1 GCA_018812595.1 Gammaproteobacteria bacterium | reverse complement strand
AGGAGCAGCCTTTAATAATTGCTCGAGGATTGTTGCATCCACCTCCCGAACGGCCAATGAGCGTAATTTAGGAAGAGAGAGGCATTGAGATAAATCTCCTGTAATTTTACATACCTTTAATGATTCCAGATTAGGAGCAGCCTTTAATAATTGCTCGAGGGCGTTCAAAGGGAAGTTACCTCTGCATATTTCCAAATACCTTAGATTTTGCACTCGAGAATATAAGCGTTTAATGTTTGTTGAAATTCTTAATGCAAGCAGTTGATCAGTAGCATCAAGAATGACGTTAACATCGGAAGGAAGATTTTCTACATTAAGTTTTGTTTGAATACTGCGAACTGGTTCGATATCGAACGATGTTTTGTAATCTATAAATCCGATAATCGACCAATGATGCATCATGGAGAGGGTATTTTGATCTATTATTTCGTGGCAGCCTGTTAGCACTATCCTTTTATTTAAACACTCCTGGCTGAATCGTGCTTTATGAACGCGATCAAGCTTTAAAAAATCATTTATCATAACAGGAGAAAACTCGAGAAACCAAAAAGCAGAACCTTTTATCTGTTGCACAAATTCTATCCGTTGCACATTAAAATAATCGCAACAGTACACCTCATCCCTCGCAAGGTGCATGGCCTCGCAAAAATCTTGTAAATCTTGATCTGGTCGATCGGAATATTCTATTTCGTTGATACATTGATGCTGATTAAAACGAGTTAATTGAATGTAAGGAGAATTTGCATCATTGAAAGATGAGCTTGTTTTTTTTATATAGATTTTAAAATGTTGCTTTAATAAATCGTCTAGAATTATTAGATGGGAGTAAAGATCCTCTTTTTTTTTCCACACATTTATCGTCCAATCGGTTAAAAAAATTGTTTTCTTTTTAGGAGCTTCTTCAACATCGCGAGCTGGTCTAAAACAATTTTTTTTCCCGCCGGCAAACTCTTTTGGGGCCAGTGCAGAAAGTGGATCACCTTGTATTAGAGCTCGGGGCGTTTTGTTCTGTGGCACATATAAAAATGGATATTTCCGCGGATAGAACATTTAATTCACATCTCTTTGTTGGTTTACACTATTAAAAGATAGTCTACAAAACTTAAGAAACTCTTAAGGAGAAAAATGTAGGGGTTTTCCTGCACGGCAATCGCATGACATTATTTAAAACGATTCTCTTCGTCTTAAATACATTTTCTTTTATTAACTCCTTGATCTTTCTCCCTTTTTTACGCGATTACCGTATTGGGTCGGCTGCGTGGTAAGAGGAACGAACTAGGGGGCCGCTGCTGACGTGGAGGAATCCTTTGGATTTTGCGAATTTTTCAAATTGTTCGAATTGTTCGGGGGTGACGTAACGATCTACAGGAATAAGTTTTTCATTGGGTTGTAGGTATTGGCCAATGGTTAAAAAATCGACCTGATGACTTCGAAGATCATCCATCACAGCAATCACTTCTTCATCGGTCTCGCCTAAGCCAACCATTAATCCTGACTTCGTTGGAATTTTCTGGAAACGTTCTTTGTGTCGAGACAACAAATGCAACGATCTTTCGTAACTGCATCCCGGCGTAATCGTTTTGAACAAACGCGGAACAGTTTCTATGTTGTGATTAAATACGTCCGGTGGCAAAACAGAAAGTGTCTCTAAAGCTTGTTCTACACACCCGCGAAAGTCAGGTACAAGAATTTCAATTTTTACATCGGGGTTGAGTTTCCGAATTTTCTGCATGCAACGCAAATAGTGTGAGGCGCCGCCATCCGGTAAGTCATCGCGATCGACGGAAGTAATCACGACATACTTCAACTGCATTTCTTGAACGGATTGCGCCAATCTTTCAGGCTCTGTTGCATCCAACGGATTTGGTTTGCCTTTGCTGATGTTGCAGAAATGACAATGTCGTGTGCAGATATCTCCCATAATTAAAAACGTCGCTGTTCCAAGGCTGAAACATTCTGCTCGGTTGGGGCATGCTGCAGCTTCACACACGGTGCAATGATGACGCGATTTCAGAAACTGCCTCATGTTTCCAAATTTGGTATGAGTGGGATGCTTGATTCGAATCCATTCAGGTTTTTTTAACGGTCCTTGATGGCTTGTCATGATTGATATTTTTTTGCCTCTTAAAAAATTTATCGTCATTCCCGCGAAGACGGGAATCATCGTCATTCCCGCGAAGGCGGGAATCATCGTCATTCCCGCGAAGGCGGGAATCATCGTCATTCCCGCGAAGGCGGGAATCCAGGAGATATATCAATTCTGGATCCACACCGAAGCGGAGATGACGGAACGGATCTGGATCTCCGCCTACGCGGGAATGACAAAGTGCCCCGCTGCAGCTGGAAATGACGATATCGTCTCTACGTCTTTTAAAAATTGCTGAAGCAACGCTTCTTTCACTTCGTTCATTTCTACTCCGGATACCCAATCTGCTAGTTGAGTAATTTGTAAATGTTCATAGCCGCAAGGATGAATGCGAGAAAACGGTTCTAAATCCATATTAATGTTTAACGCCAAACCGTGATACACGCGGCCTTTGTGAACTTTTAATCCTAAAAAACCAATTTTTTTTCCATCAATATAAACACCTGGAGCTCCTGGTTTTGTGTGTGCAGAAATTTGATATTTGGATAGCAGCTGAATCATAGATTGTTCTAAAAATGAGACAAAAGCTTTCACTCCCGTCTTGAGTCGATGCAAATCAATTAACGTATATAGGACTAATTGGCCAGGCCCGTGATAAGTTATTTGCCCGCCACGATCCGTTTGAACAACCGGAATGTCACCGACATTTAAAACATGCTCTGATTTTCCCGCTTGCCCTTGCGTGAAGACAGGGAAATGTTCAAGCACCCACAGCTCATCAAGCGCGTCTTCTGTTCGCGCTTCTGTGAATTGCCTCATTTGATGCCAGATGGGAGGAAATGGACAACGTCCTAATTGTCGAATCTTTATTTCCATGAGTTACCAAACCACTTTGTTTGCTGCATAGAGATGAATCGCCAGCAATTTTCTGGATGCTTAGCTTTCGCGGGCATGACGAATGATACGTAAAACACCTTCTATGGCAGTTGCTCGAGTAGTTCTCTTATTTTCAAAAGATCGACATAAGCGCGTGCTTTTTCTTTCGGTGAACGAAGGAGGTAAGCGGGATGAAAGGTTACCCACAAAGGAATCGATTGTTCGCCGTAGTGATGCAACTTACCGCGCAAACGGCTCAATGCTTCTTGCGTATTCAGTAAATAGTGAGCCGCAATACGCCCAACGGCCACAATTAAACGCGGCTGAATATGCTCTAACTGTCGAAGTAAATAGGGCGTACACAATTCCACTTCATGCAACGACGGATCGCGATTATTTGGAGGCCTGCACTTTAGAACGTTGGCAATAAAGACGTCCTCGCGATGGAGGCCAATAGATTGCAGCATACTTGTTAGCAACATGCCGGCTCGGCCCACGAATGGAATGCCTTGCTTATCTTCGTTCGCTCCTGGTGCTTCCCCAATAATCACTAATTGCGCTTTCTGATTTCCAATTCCAAAAACAGTGTGCGTGCGTGTCTTATTCAAATCACATTTTGTGCAAACAGCCACTTCTTCCTGCAAGGCAATCCATGTCGTAGTAGATGCCGGCGGCTGAGGAGAAATATCCATTGAATGCGCTGGCGCATTCCTTTCTTCCCACAACGGGATATCCATTGCTTGTAGGTACTGTGTTCTTTTATCCATTTTTTAATTTCGATAATTCTTGTTTCAATGCGTCCACAAATTGTTGTTTTGCATCTATAAAAATAGCATCGGAAAGATCTGCACTGTCTAAAGAACCGACGTCAATGCCATAAATAATGAGTATTTTCGGGAGCACATTTAACGCTTTGCCTAATTCAATCGCCTCTGCTAATCCAATACCGTGTGTGGAAAAGACTGATTTAATGTTTTCAATTTGGTCCGGCGTTAAACGAACTATTGTTCCAACAGGTTTATCTGCTAGCACAGCATCGATCAGAAAAACTGTATCGGTGCCTTCAAAATGACGTAACAACCCAACGCCTGGACGATCTTCTTTGATAATGCGGATCTGTAAGTCTTTATCAAAAGTGATTTCGGCTTCTAGAAGATCAGCGATTTCCCATCCGATACGGTCCGTTCCAAAAGGAGAACCGATGCAAATAATTTTAATGACGTTCTCTTCTTTCATTGCTGTCGTGTTCATAAATTTCTAATACGCAAAGACGCGATAAATCGCGTCTTTAAAGTGTGTAACTTCAGCATCATTCTCACATCCAGAATCAAACTATAAAACTGGATTCCCGCCTACGCGGGAATGACTACGGACTACGACCCCTCTTTTCATCCAGATGAACTGGATTCACACCGAAGCGGGAATGACAGAAGAATGTAACGTTCTCTTACGAACGATCGACTCGTAAATCTAAGAAATGGACCGAGCAAGAAATGCATGGATCGTAATTTCTAATCACCATCTCTGCTAACAAGCGCAGTTCATCATCCGGATGCTCTAAACCAAGCTCTTCTAACGACATACGAAGATCTTCTTCAATACGCGCATAGTTTTGACTGGTCGGAGGAACAATCTGAGAAAACTTCACTTTGCCTGCGTCATCTAATTCATAACGGTGCCAACAAATACCACGAGGAGCTTCCGTACAACCATATCCCCAACCGGCTTTTGTTGCTTTCACTTCGACTCGCGATGCATCTGGGCAGGTATAGTTTTCCAAAATGCGAATGGCTTCGACTACCGAATAATAAATCTCAACGGCACGCGCATTAATACTGTCAAACATGTTATCGCTCGGATATTTCACTCCCGTTTCAGCCACCAATGCCTTCACTTTGTCAGGCAATAAATCAAAGTTGTTGTTGATACGCGCTAATGGGCCAACCAAGTAAGGTTCGCCATTTAAATGACTGTGCAAAGAAGTGGATTGAGGAACGTGTGTTTCTTCAAAATGATCGTTGAATTCACTAATTGGAATATCTAATCCCTTGTTAGAAACAACATGCCCTTCATTAAATGGGTACTCATCCGGATGCCTCAAAGACACACAAGTAATATCGTGTGAGAATTTTGGAATAGGCAAAGTAGCCACCCAACGCACCATGTCCGCTACTTCTGACTCTGCGTCTTTAAGCTTCTTCAACAGCGCTTTCGCTTCTTCCATCGTCGGTGCTTTGTAAAAACCTCCAACACAAGCACCCACTGGATTAACAGAACGTGCGCCTAATAAAGTAATAATGTCGTGTCCCAGTTCTTGTATACGCAACCCTCGTGTCACTTCATTGGGATATTTCTTCGCCATTTCTAATGCGGAATTGAAATTTAGGAAATCAGGAGAAGCCAACAAATGAACATGCAAGCTGTGGCTTTGAATCCATTCGCCGCAATAAAACAAGCGGCGCATTTCACGAACCCAAGGTCCCGGCTGAATATCAAAAACACTTTCAATCGCATGAGCCGCACTCATTTGATAAGCAATCGGACAAATACCGCAAATACGCGCAACGATATCCACGACATCGCTGTAATTACGCCCAACTAAAAATTGTTCGAACAATCTTGGCGGTTCATAAATCCGTAACGTCAACGATTTCAGTTTGTTTTCTAAAACCTCAAGTTCTAATGCGCCTTCGCCTTCCACTCGAGCCAAAATCGGAACATTAATTTCTTTCTTCTCAATATTCATAATCAATTTCCACCTTCTTTAGATTCTTCGACGACTGGAATGCCTTTGAAATGCTTTCCGGCTTTTGCAAATTCAGGAGTATTGCTGTGAATCATCATAAATCGACGGGCCACTTCATCTGGCATTAAACCAAGTCCTTCTAAACGATTACCAAACGATGTTGTATTCGGATTTTCTGATGGACCAAAACAGGAATAACACGCTCTTCCAAAGCTTGGGCACAACGCACCACAGCCCCCTTTTGTAACAGGCCCCATACACGGCATGCCTTGCGTCACCAAAACACAAACATTGCCTTGTCGTTTACATTCCAAACACATGGAATCGTGTGGAAAGCTTGGCTGTACACCGGATAGCAACCAACGAACCGCTGTTACAACTTGTTTTGGGCTCACTGGACATCCCCACAATTCCAAATCCACAGTCACGTGATCAGAAATAGGAGTTGCTGTCTTAAGGTTGTCTAAATACTCAGGATGCGCATAAACGCCTTTAAACCATTCTTCAGCATTTGCTGTATTGCGTAATGCCTGCAAACCGCCGGAAGTAGCACACGCACCAATCGTGACCAAATAATCACTGTTCTCGCGAATTTTTTTGATCATCTCAAATTCATGAGGCGTAGAAACACTTCCTTCTACAAAAGCTATATCTACTTTTGCATAAGGATCGACTGGGCCTGCTTCTGCAAAGTGCACAAGGTCAACCAGCGAAGTGACTCCCAACAAAACTTTCCCATCATTGATGAAAGCTAATTGGCAACCATCACACGAACTAAATTTATGGACTGCTACACGAGGCTTCACAATTCCTTCTCCTATTCACGTAGATTAAAAACCAGGCTTGCATATCAAGTCTTTGATTTCTGCAAAAGGGAACACAGGGCCATCTTTGCAAATGAAGGCACTACCAAATTGGCAATGGCCGCAATGACCAATACCGCAATGCATGTTTCTTTCCATACTGAGATAGATATCGTTTTCGGCTAATCCTTTTTTCGCCAATGCAAGCGCCGCAATTCGCATCATAGGTTCAGGACCACATGTCATGCCGATGCTGTTTGCTGGATCAATATCTAAACCTTCAATACAACTGGTGACAAAACCCGTACGCCATACCCAGTTTTCCCCGCCTTTGTCTGCTGAAAGCAGCACTTCGGTATCGGGTTGTTTTCTCCAAGCATCGTATCGATCTTGATAGATCAAATCGGATGGCTGTTTAATGCCCTGCAATATTTTCAATTTCCCATATTCGGATCGACGTTGAACTACGTAGTTAATACCAGCAACGACAGGAGCACATCCCAAACCGCCTGTTACAAAAACAACATCTTTCCCTTGTGCTTCTTCGACCGGCCAGCCTCGACCAAAAGGTCCTCGAACACCAATTCGTTCGCCCTCTTTTAACTTAGACAACCCCTTGGTCATACGACCAACCACTCGAATGGTATGGGAATACATTTCATGTTCTGTTGGATCTGAAACGATGGAGATAGCGACTTCGCCAACACCATAGAGATAGAGCATATTGAATTGCCCTGGATGGAAGGAATAGGCTTTGTTGAACTCAGGATCAGTAAACCGTAACTTGATCGTAAAGATATCGTCGGTCTCTTGAATGCGTTCAATAATTTCAGCTTCATGTTGTAAATACGGATCAAACATATTTTTACGCTCCATAAAATTATTTCGATTTTTCTTGCTCTGAACAAAGAGCAGCGGCTTCTTCTGTGATATCGATTCCTACAGGGCACCATGTAATACAACGCCCACAGCCTACACATCCACTAGTGCCAAATTGATCCGCCCAAGTGCCTAATTTGTGAATCAACCATTGACGATAACGTTTAGCAGTATCGTCTCGCACCACTTCGCTGTGTAAACGGCTGTGTCCTTCGGTGAAACAAGAATCCCAAAGACGTTTGTGTTCACTGGAAGCACCGTCTAATGCAGGGACATCACCTTCGCTGTGACAAAAACAAGTCGGGCATACTTGAGTACAGTTCGTGCAAGACAAACAACGCTTAGCAATCTCATTCCATTTTTCACTGTCTAAGTTATTAAAAAGCTTCTCTTTTAAATCGCCTTTCGGAAGCTTCTTGGTTTGTGATTGCGCGGCGGCTTCTAACCGTTGGTCTGCTGTTTGAATTTGTTCAATAGCAGCAGGCTGAAGTGATAATTTTTCGATGATTGATTGCCCAGCATCACTGCCTACTTCTACGACAAACCCATCCTCTAACTCTGTCATCGCTAAATCGAAATGATCTTTCGCACGGACATCGCCATTCGCTCCCACACAAAAACAATTTGCGGAAGGTGCTGTGCAATTCACAACCACTGTAAATAACTTTTCACGGCGCGCTTGATAACGCACATCTTTGTATGCGCCTTCGATAAACACTTTATCCATAATCAACATCGCTGCTAAATCACAAGGACGTGCTCCTATGATGGCAACAGGTTTTGCCTCAGGATCAATTGATTTAAAGGCTAACTGACCATTTTCATCTCGAGTCACTTTCCACAATGTTTCTTCTGATTTGAACGTCAAAGGTTTGATTGCTTGTGCGCCGTTTGCCCAACCAAAAGCGTTTTCTGGATTGGCTGTTTTATCTAAACGATATTTTCCAGGGGCTTGTAGATCGCGCACCCCCCAAGGCAACTGACGCACATCGTTTAGCACGTCATACACAATGACACCGTCTTTTACTTGAGGCCCGATGCATTGATAACCCGATTGATTCAAAGAGGAGAGTAGTTTTGATAATTGATTATGCACGAGGAAAAGTTTTTTAGTTTCCATAAACGTCATTCACCTATTTTGCTTTGAAAAATAAAAGCTCTGCACTTTTGCAGGAGAAATTCAGAAGTGATTTAAAAATCAACGATCACAAAGCCGCACAGAAATTCTTTAAAAGAAGAGGGCTTTTTTGTTGTGATGTCTTCTTCAAATTCGGCGACGAATGCTATCAAATTAGACTTCCATGTCGATAAAAATACGCCCCGCACATTTCGTATTAATTCCTGCTTCACTGCGAATTAAGAAAAATAAAGCAAAAAATATTTACAAACGCTAAACGTTTGCTTTCGTGAAAATAGCGATAGTGTTTATTTATTAACCCATTTCTTTAACTAGAAAAATTTGTCCATCAACTTTAAGATCGCGCGTCTTTTTTAAGGAGCAGTTGTTATGAGACAGTTTTCAAAATATGGAATATTTTTTCTCGCATTGACATGTAGCAGTGCCGCTTTTGCAGATTTCATGCAATCCAATTTCTACGGGTTTTATGTCGGCGTTCAGCCAGGTTATGCAGATTTGAATTACACAAAATCATGGCTCACGGACCAAACCGGATTCACAAGCGTTAGTAGTGTCGATAAAAACGGCTTTGCAGGACGCGTTATATTCGGCTTTGATTTCAATCGTTATTTTGCTGCTGAAGCAAGTTATATCTACTTACCGGACGTCAAGTTCAACCACATCAACAATACAAAAACAAATAAAAGCTTCAGACAGCAGGGCGCTGATTTGGCGGCAAAATTAACACTGCCTTTTGGAAAGTGGGCCGGCATGTATGGAAGAGGAGGAATGGCTTGGTTCCATCGCAGCGACATTAAAGGTTCTTTTTATGGAGTCACTGCTAATACAAAGTTAGACAATGAAAAATTTACCCCTCTCTTAGGTGGCGGTTTCCGTGTCAACTTCAACGAGAACTTCTCAATGGATCTTGCCTACACACGCTACTTCAAAAGCGGCGACCTCCCGGCAACCAATTTCTACGGCATCGGATTTATGTATAAATTTATCTAAACGGACTTTTGCCATGGATTTTTTCCCGACGTTGTCCTCTCAAATCCATTCTATTGCGACGATGGCGATCATTGTAAAAGCCATCGTCAATTTGATTTTTGCAGGCGCCGTAGCACACGACGGGGGGCTGATCCTTAAAAGCGGTCGCAAAACTCAGCTCGTGTCTCCAATGACATGGGCATTTGCAACACTGTTGGGCGGCGTCATTGCTGCTGCGATTTATTGGTTCATTCACCACTACCCTATCCCTCGAAAAAACGCTTGACTGACCACTCCCTCTCCCTATGATTAGCAGTCTTTTACGGAGAGTGCTAATTCGCATTTTCGGTGAAAATTCAAAGTTCAAATCTGTCTAATCATCAATAGGAGAGACTCTTATGGCATTTCGACCATTACACGATCGCGTGCTCGTTAAACGCGAAGAAGAAGAGGTATCAAGCGGTGGAATCGTGATTCCAGATAGCGCGAAAGAGAAACCAAGCAAAGGGAAGGTCATTGCAGTAGGTCCCGGCAAGTTGCTGGACGATGGCCGCGTGATTCCTGTGGACGTCAAAGTGGGCGACTTGGTTTTGTTTGGTAAATATTCCGGCACTGAAGTCAAACTCGACGGCAAAGAACTCGTTGTCTTGCGCGAAGAAGACATCATGGGCGTTATTGGAAAATAAATGAGGAGAATTAAATATGACTGGTAAACAAATTATTTTTGATGATGACGTAAGAAGCTCTCTGGTTGAAGGCGTCAACATTCTTGCGGATGCAGTAGGTGTCACCATGGGGCCTAAAGGCCGCGTGGTCATGATCAACCAATCTTTCGGTGCTCCACGTGTCACGAAAGACGGTGTCACGGTTGCTAAAGAAATTGAATTAGAAGACGCGCTTGAAAACATGGGCGCACAAATGTTGAAAGAAGTGGCCTCACAGACTTCTGATGATGCAGGGGATGGCACAACAACAGCAACAATCTTGGCTCGTGCAGTTATCTCTGAAGGCATGAAAGCTGTTGTCGCTGGCATGAATCCTATGGATTTGAAACGAGGCATCGATAAAGCGGTACACGCTGCCATCGAAAAACTTAAAAAATCATATAAACCTTGCTTCGATCCAATAGGAATCGCGCAAGTAGCTACCATTTCTGCCAATTCCGATCCATCCATCGGTGACATCATTGCTGCCGCTATGGAAAAGGTTGGAAAAGAAGGCGTCATTACGGTTGAAGAAGGTTCCGCATTACAGAATGAACTAGATGTTGTCGAAGGCATGCAATTCGATCGCGGTTATCTCTCTCCATACTTCATCAACAACCAACAAAACATGAGTGTTGAATTAGAAAATCCTTACTTACTACTCGTGGACAAGAAGGTTTCTAACATTCGTGAAATGCTCCCTGTTTTGGAAGCCGTTGCTAAATCTGGTAAATCTTTATTGATCATTGCCGAAGACGTCGAAGGCGAAGCGTTGGCTACTCTCGTTGTGAACAACATGCGTGGCGTCGTAAAAGTCGCAGCTGTGAAGGCGCCTGGCTTTGGTGATCGTAGAAAAGCGATGTTGGAAGACATTGCTATTTTGACTTCAGGTCAAGTGATTGCTGAAGAAGTTGGCTTAAGCTTAGAAAAAGCTTCTTTAGAGAACTTAGGTTCTGCCAAACGTGTAGTCATCACGAAAGACACCACCATCATCATTGACGGCGCGGGGAAAGAAAAAGCCATTAAAGCGCGTATCGAACAAATCCGTGCACAAATTGAAGAAACGTCTTCTTCTTACGACAAAGAAAAACTGCAAGAACGTTTGGCGAAATTAGCCGGCGGTGTTGCGGTCATCAAAGTCGGAGCAACTACTGAAGTCGAAATGAAAGAGAAGAAAGCACGTGTTGAAGATGCGTTACATGCAACCAGAGCTGCCGTTGAAGAAGGCATCGTCCCTGGTGGCGGTGTTGCATTGATTCGTGCGTTGCAAGCCATCAAAACATTGAAAGGTGATAACGCGGATCAAAACATGGGTATCGCAATTATCCGTCGCGCCATGGAAGCTCCTCTGCGCTGCATCACTGAAAATGCAGGTGAAGAATCCTCTGTCATTCTTTCGAAAGTCGTCGAAGGAAAAGACAACTTTGGATTCAATGCAGCCACAGGTGAATACGGAGACATGGTAGAGATGGGTATTATCGATCCTACTAAAGTCACTCGTACTGCTCTTCAAAATGCGGCTTCTGTTGCCAGCATGATGCTCATCACAGACTGCATGATCGCCGACCTTCCAAAGAAGGAAAGCGAAGGAGGCATGGGCGGAGCCGGAATGGGCGGCATGGGAGGCATGGGCGGAATGATGTAATTTCCTCATCCTCACTTCTCCTTAAATGGCGAACTAAATAGAGTTCGCCATTTTTTTATGCGAAATTAGCGCGTCATTTAGAGGAGAAAAAATATGGTTCTTGATTTAAGTAGTTTAGAAAAAGCGGTGGATTCACTAAATCGCGCCATCAAAGTTGCAGAGTCCTCTATTCAAGGAATTGTTGATTCTGATCAAGAGGAAGTTATTCAAGCAGGAGTAATACAAAACTTTGAATTCACTTACGAACTGTGCTGGAAGTTTATGCAGAGATGGTTAGAAAAAAACGTTGGGCCCATTATCGATCGACTCACAATGAAAGAGTTGTTTCGTATGGCTGCAGAACATCAGTTAATAAAAAAAGTTGAGCCTTGGTTCGAATACCATCAAGCACGAAATTTAACTTCGCACACTTACAGCTTAGACATTGCAGACGAGGTATATAAAACAGCAATCCGTTTCTATAAAGATGCAAAAAAGTTCTTAACTATTTTGGAAGAAAGAAATGATTGAGATTTCTCCTAAAAATTTAGAAACAGTAAAGAAGATCCTGAAACAATACGTTCAGAATTATAAGGTCGTGGCCTTTGGTTCTCGCGTCTCTCAAACAGCAAAAAGCTATTCTGATCTCGATCTAGCTATCATTGGGAAAAAGAGAATATCAAGTGTGGTGCTGTTTCATTTGAAATCAGCTTTTCAAGAATCAGATCTACCTTTCCGAGTTGACATACTGGACTGGCATACAATCTCAGAACCATTCAAAAACATAATTTCCGAAAAGCACATTGTGTTACAAGAACCATCGCCTTGACTTCGATAGGACGCTTACATAGTGTTCGCGCGCTTTCATCTTAGGAGGACATCTACCGTGAAAATTCACAATTGTTTTAAATGGAGTCTCTTTATTGTTTCGCTGATTTTCGCGAGCGGATCGAATGCTCAAACAAGCGAATCCAGTTTCACGCCCGCTCAACAAAAACAAATTGAAAACATCATTCATCACTACATCGTCAATAACCCAGAAATTCTTATCGAAGCCACAAATGTTTTAAAAAGCAGGCAAATCGATCAGGCCAATAAAATGGCAAGCGATATGGCAAGAAAAAATGCCGATCAATTGTTAAGAAATAAGCAATTACCTACGCTTGGAAATCCGAATGGAAAAATAACGATGGTTGAATTTTTCGACTATCAATGCATGCACTGTCGCTCGATGCCAAAAACGCTTGAAAACTTAATCAAAGCAAATCCTGACTTACATATTGTTTTTGTAGATTTTCCGATCTTTGGGCCCGCTTCTGTATTGGCGGCAAAAGCAGGACTTGCTGCGAACAAACAAGGAAAATTTGAAGCTTTATATGTCGCTTTAATGACAACGCAACAACCTTTGACCGAACAAAATATTTTAAATATTGCAAAGAAAGTGGGCGTGAACGTTGATCAATTAAAGAAGGATATGGCCGCCCCTTCGATCGATCGTTTATTAAAGGAAAATTACAAAATAGCAAATGCCATGCAGTTGATCGGTACTCCTGAATTCATCATCACGAGATCTGATTTGACTCCCGCTTCCAACGCCATCGTCATTTCAATCCCCGGCGCTGTTCCACAACAAGCGCTACAAGACGCGATCAACAAGATTTAAATATCTTGAAACACTATCCCAAGCCCCGTCATCCCCGCGAAAGCGGGGATGGCATACGAGAGGATTGCGGCAAATTACGTTTTCAACGAATGCCCTTTCTGGTCAAGATGGGCCATTTTCTTTTTTGAGCGACGCGACGTAATTTTTTATCTGGGGTAACTGCATATGGATGCCCAACCGCTTCTAACAGCCAAATATCATTTCTTGAATTGCCGTAGGCAAAACAATCTTTCATATCAACACCAGCTTGTTTACAAACTTCCTCAGCAATAGAACGTTTTTCCTTATGGAAAGGATGCTGCAAAGGAGGGCTGTGACTGAAAACACCGTCGTTCACGGAACATTGTGTCGCGATACAACGATCTATCTTTAAATGATCGGAAAAAACTTCCGCCATGAATGCATGAGCCCCGGTTAATAAAATAATTTGATCGCCTAGCGCACGATGCCTTTCAACTCGCTCTCTCATCCACGGTCGCAATTTTTGCAACAATTGTTTAAGAACGATGTCTCTTCCAAGCTTTGATATTTCATCGTGGGATAAACGATTCAAATAAGCTTTGTTTTTAATAAAAACATACTGTCCATATCGATGCGTCCAGCGAAATAAGAAACGAAGAATAGACATCCATTGCCTCAATCCTAAATAACGTTTCTTAAGCAAATGAAGAACAAACACATTTTCCGAACTCAAGCCTTCTAGCAACGTTCCGTCCAAATCAAAAAAAACGATGCGCTTTCCTGTCATAATTTTTTCTCCAAGTAGTCGTCATTCGCTGGAATAACGTGAATTCATTACGTTTTTAATAATATCTGGTATATATATTCCATATTTGTTCAGAAAAATAGAAAACATGGCTACAAAATTAACCCCTTTTAAAACGTTCCAAGAAATCATTTTTGCCCTGCAACAATATTGGTCCGATCAAGGTTGCGTCATCATGCAACCGTTAGATATGGAAGTCGGTGCGGGCACCTTTCATCCTGTGACGTTTCTTAAATCGATCGGCCCAGAACCTTGGCATACAGCATTTGTACAACCTTGTAGACGACCAACCGATGGTCGTTATGGGGAAAACCCGAATCGCGTGCAGCATTACTATCAATTCCAGGTCATTCTGAAACCTTCTCCAGACAATCTTCAAGAGCTCTATTTAGAATCTTTAAGACAACTTGATATTGATCCACTCGTTCACGACATTCGATTCGTCGAAGACAACTGGGAATCCCCCTCATTAGGCGCTTGGGGTCTCGGATGGGAAATCTGGTTGAACGGCATGGAAGTCAGCCAATTCACTTATTTTCAACAAGTCGGTGGCCTTGATTGCAAACCGATTACGGGCGAATTGACTTATGGGCTTGAACGACTGGCAATGTATCTGCAAAACGTCGATCGCATATTCGATATTGTCTGGGCACAAACACCTTCAAGAACCATTACTTATGGCGACGTTTTTCTTCAAAATGAAATCGAAATGTCTCGTTACAATTTTGAATGCGCGGATACAAAACACTTGTTCTCAGAGTTCGATTATTACGAAAAAGAATGTGCTCGCTTGGTTGAGTTAAACCTTCCATTGCCTGCCTACGAAATGATCCTAAAAGCTTCTCATACATTTAATTTGCTAGATGCTCGCCATGCGATTTCAGTCACAGAGCGTCAACGCTACATCTTGCGCGTACGTGCGTTAGCAAAAACGGTTGCAGGGGCCTATTTCAATGCGAGAGAACTCCTTGGATTCCCACTCTTGAAGACAAACAACTATGAAAACGAATGATTTCCTTTTTGAAATTCTGACAGAAGAATTGCCTCCAAAAAATTTACTCAAACTGTCGAACAGTTTGGTGGATCAAGTACGTAAAGGGTTGGCCGCGCAAAACTTAAACTTTGCATCGATACAACCGTTTGCAACGCCCCGACGTTTGGCTTTTTTGATTACTGAACTAGACGAGCAACAACCTGAACAACAGATCGAGAAAAAAGGACCGTCTTTATCCGCAGCGTTTGATACCAACGAAATACCTACAAACGCATGTATCGGCTTTGCCAAGTCGTGTGGCGTTTCACCTAAAGCACTCGAAAAATTACATACAGAGAAAGGCAGTTTTGTTGTCTTTAAAAATACAGTGCCAGGCAAAACAGTTTCTGAGCTGCTTCCAAACATCATTGAAGAGGCCTTGAAGAAATTGCCAATTGCAAAACTTATGCGATGGGGAGATCAAGACATTGCGTTTGTAAGGCCTGTGCATTCCATCCTGATGCTGTATGGAAAAAAAGTGATTCCAGCAACAATTCTTGGCCTAGAAACTTCCAACACGACGCGTGGTCACCGCTTTTTATGCCGTACTCCATTAGCAATACATGAGCCAAAAGATTACGAGCACACCCTAAAGAAAAAAGGGTACGTCATAGCCGATTTTGCAAAACGAAAAGAAATCATCGTCAATGAAAGCAAACAACTCGTAAAAAAGTTCGATGCCCATATTGTTGCTGATGAAGCCTTAATCAACGAAGTCACAGCAATCGTAGAATGGCCAGTTGCATTGCTCGCTTCTTTTCCAGAACGCTTTTTAAAGATCCCTCATGAAGCGTTGATCTCATCGATTCAAAAACATCAGAAATGTTTTCCGATGACCGATCGCGACGGGAAATTACTTAATCACTTCATTACGATCAGCAATATTGAAAGCAAAGATCCAAAGCAAGTGATTGCCGGAAACGAGCGTGTCATGAACGCACGTTTGTCAGACGCCGCATTCTTTTACTACGAAGATTTAAAGCACCCGTTGAGCCGTTTGCGCGAAAAACTCCAAACGGTGATTTTTCAAACGCAACTCGGCAGTTTGGCGGATAAAACGCAAAGAGTTTCTCAATTAGCACGCATCATTGCCCAAACGTTGCAGGCAGATGAAAACACAGCCCATAAAGCAGCAGAACTTTCTAAGTGCGACCTCATGACTCAAATGGTGGAGGAGTTTCCTGAGTTGCAAGGCGTCATGGGTAAATATTACGCACAGCATGAAAAGCTATCGGATGAGATTGCGTGTGCGCTCGACGAACAATACATGCCACGTCACGCGGGCGATGATTTGCCTAAAACAATTACAGGACAAATTTTAGGAATTGCGGATCGCATCGACACATTGGTGGGGCTCTTTGGGATCAACAAAATCCCAACGGGAGATAAAGATCCTTTCGCGCTTCGACGTGCCGCGCTCAGTGTATTGCGCATTTTGATTGAGCATCAATTGCCGCTGGATTTGATGAAGTTGTTGCAACAAGCCAAGTTGTTTTATGGAACTCGGTTAATCAATCAAGAAGTTGTTGAACAAACGTTTGAATTCATGATCGAACGATTGAAATCGTATGCGATCGACTTTCATTTCAATAAGGACGCGTTGCAAGCGTGTGAATTTACCGTGCCTCAATTTATGGCGGTTGCTGCTAAAAGAATCCCTCAGCCGTTGGATTTTCAATACCGTTTAGTCGCTGTGGAAAAATTCTCAAAATTGCCGGAAGCAAAAGCGCTTGCTGCTGCAAATAAGCGAGTGAATAACATTTTACAAAAACAAACGGACGATTTTTCAGGGAAGGCATTGAATGAATCATTGCTCGTCGAGCCGGCCGAAAAAGCATTGGCAAAATTGCTGTCTGAACGCTTGGAAGAAGCAAAGCAAAGTTGTGAAGAGAAAAAATACGAGCCTTTGCTTAGAGATTTAGCTGCTTTGAAAGAACCGGTTGATCGCTTCTTTAATGACGTGATGGTCATGACAAATAACGAAGCGGTTCGCAAAAATCGTTTAACGCTGCTCACACAACTTAGAGAGCTCTTTTCGTTAGTCGCTGATATTTCATTGTTGCCTGTCGAATGAATAAAATTTCTCAAAAACCCATTGTTCTTCTCGATCGCGATGGCGTGATCAATGAAGATTCTGATGCTTACATCAAATCGCCGGAAGAATGGCATGCCATTCCCGGCAGCATGGAAGCTATTGCGAAACTTCATAAAGCAGGATTTCTTGTCATTGTTGTTTCCAATCAATCTGGCGTGGGACGCGGTTATTTTGATCTTTCAACACTCGAAAAAATTCATCAAAAAATGCTAAAAAAAGCCAAGCAAGCAGGCGGCAAAATCGATGCCATTTATTTTTGCCCACATACCCCCGACGATCATTGTGAATGCCGAAAACCGAAAGTTGGGTTGTTGAAAAAAGTGGAGGCGGATTACCAAGTCGATTTGAAAGACACTGTTCTCATCGGCGATGCGTTACGAGACATTCAAGCCGGTGAAAAAGTGGGTGCAACGTGTTTTCTAGTAAAAACAGGCAAAGGAAAGCGAACACTTGCCGAACATCCTGAATTAACAAAACGTCTCAAAGTCTTTGACGATCTATCAAAAGCAGTCGATTCCATTGTTTAGCCATTTGTAAGCTATTT
>JAHJDF010000098.1 GCA_018812595.1 Gammaproteobacteria bacterium | reverse complement strand
GGACTAATCATTCCTTAAAAGTTTTGAACAAGATATAGCAGGAAAAGATTTACAAAAAATGGTTTTACTTATTGCAGACCAAGGAACACCAGATGTTATCACTCTTGATGCAGCTAGCGAAAGCATGAAAAGATTTTCTGATAAGTTTCAGCGTTCTTACAATTTTATTTACTTTATGACTGATGGGCAGTCTGGTAGTGGGTCTATTCAGGAAGTTTTAAAAAAACACAAACGAGATATGGTAATTACTGGTATTGGGTTAGCAAAGGCTTCGAATACAATTTCAAAAACCTGGGGTAAAAATGCAGTAGCTGTCCCGGATGTTAGCAAATTGTCAGAGGCCTTTATTAGAAAAATAGAAGATCAAATAGATCAAACTTTTGATTAAAAAATATGTCAAGAAACTTTGAACCAAAATTTAGTAATATAGACGCTCTCCTAAATGAAGTAGAGCAATCAACTGACGGCAAAAAATTATTTGCCAGTATTGACGATATGTGTGGCGAAATTGATTCTGGAATAGAAAAAAGAAAATCAGATATCGAAAATTTACCAGTCGAACAAAAAAGAAAAGAGGCAGTTGATTCAGAAGACGCTTTTGAACTAAATCTTCTTTCTATGGATGAGGATTTTAACATTCGCACATTATCTGCATGCAATCCTAACATGCCAAATAATTCTTTGAGACGACTCGTTGAATCATCAAACGATTACATTAGAATGGTTATTGCCAACAATCCCAATGTTGCCCATGATATACTTGATCGCATTGCTGAAGTAACCAACGAACAAGAGGTTTTAGATGCTGTAAGAAGTAATCCAAATGTCTCGAAGGTAACAAAGTATAAAATTGAAAATCGAATGTAGTTGACTGTATTGCGAAAGCGTACTACAATTATCCACCAGTTCATCTCCAAACTGGATATTGTAAAACCAAAGTCAAGGAGGTTTGAAATGGGAAAGATTCTATGGATGTCCCGCCATACACCACATCGGAGGCAAATTGAAACGCTCCGAAACATGTTCGGTGGAGACACGATCGTGGAGCAGGAGAGCCGACCGTTCGATGACGCGCGGCAGATCGCCAAAAGATACCGAGAGGGTAACTACGACGACATGGTTATCGTGGCTCCGCTCTCGGTTATCCAAGTGCTCTGCAATGAAGGCATAAGGATGCTCTGGTCAGAGGCTGTTGAGGAAAACGATCCGTCAAAGATCGAATTCCGTGGTGCACGTGGTCAGGGTTTTCGTTTCGTTCGTTTTCGGCGCATCAAACGCGTTGCCCTGGAATTTGAAGACTAAGTCGCGCAATTGAAAGGCGCGAAAACGAGTTTATGAGGTTTCTCAAATAAAAAACCTCTATCTTTTTGAGGATATTTGTCAAAATATAAGTTTATTCAAAAAGATCTTACTACGTATCACTCTAATTTGAGTCCCTGCCGTCCGCTCACACAAAAAATCGGGCGAAGCCCGAAAAGCAAAAGGGCAAAAATTCTCACCCTTCGGGTGATCTCCCGTAGGGATGACTTTCCCCAGACCCCCCCGCCCGCCTCGCTACGCGAAGCGTTGCGGGCAGGCCTTCCTTTTTGCCCTTTTGCGATTAGAATTAGAGCGTTTCCGCTTTTCTCTGATTAAGAGGAAACCAAAACAGAAAATTTTTCATCTCCTATTAAAAAAATTGGCGGTGTGTATTAGACAAAGTTCGATTTCATTTTGAACATAATCCTGACGACCAATGATGCGCGCCTCGTCCGCTCCCTTCGGTCGCGGGAGCAAAAACCAAAAATTTTCCTTACCTTTCTTCTTTTCCTCGGCGGGGGGTGTGGGGGGAGCCGACAAAAATGGAAAGGAAATTTTTGGTTTTGCTTCGCCGCTTCAGACTACAAAATTAACATTTACATTATATCACTTTGTGATTATTTGGACTTGTTCATTTCTCCGTCTTTGCGGCGAGACGAGGCGCTTCCTCTCGGTGTTTAGTGGTAGCTTGAAACTCCGTGGCTTTGGTGACCGGTAGTGGTAAATCAAGAAAGTGGAACCGCGCCATACAAAATTTTTTAAGGAATGGCGAGGCACGAAATCTTATTG
>JAHJDF010000097.1 GCA_018812595.1 Gammaproteobacteria bacterium | reverse complement strand
TTCTCTGTCGCATTCAATTGGCGATAAGTATCGCCATATCTTTATTTCTACTCATATCTTGAGGCTTTTTAGAGCCCATTTTTCTTATTTCATCACCGAATTTAGGAGTATTCCCATGAACAAAACACAGCATTTGTATACACACACCTATGCTCAATCTGAGCGGTGTGTCATTGATTTAACGTTGTCAGAAAACCCGTTGGGTTGTTCAGAGACAGTCAAACCAGCGATTCAAAAAGGATTGAACGATTTGCATCGTTACCCGCATCACGAAGAACCGTTGATTCAAGCATTGGCAAAGCACCACGGCGTGAGTCCTCGTCAAATCTTGATTGACGCTGGCGCCAATCAATTGTTGGAAGATGTCTTTCGTATTCTCGCGTGTCAAAAAGGGGTGTTGACGTCTATTGCCGTTTTTCCTGAGCCGTTGGCTTACATAGAAACTTTAGGTGGGTATTCAGTAACGATCCCTTTAAAAGAAGGGTTTCATGTCGATATAGACACGTTATTGAAAGAGATTACTGCAGAGATAGGCTTAATTTATCTCTGTAATCCGAACAATCCGACCGGAATTACAACGCCAACAAAAGAAATTCTTTCCCTTACGAAACAGACACAACTGCCGGTTGTTGTTTCAGAAGCCGGTATGGATTTTGTGGGCCGTTCGCTCATTCATAAAAATATGCCTTCAAACCTTCTTGTCATTCGCTCTTTTTCAAAAGCCTATGGACTTGCAGGGCTACGCATCGGTTATGTGGTCGCGCATGCCGAGATGATTGCACGCTTGAAGAGATCCTTGAGTGCTTTTCGTGTGAATGCATTAGCGCTGAAAGCCGCAATAGCCGTATTACAAGATCAAGAGCATTTGCGTTTTTCCATTCAATATCTGTTGAAACAAAAACAAATCTTGATGGATGAGATGCAAAAGCTTGGTTTCGAAGTAGTTCCTTCCGAAGGTCAGACCTTTATTGCACAAGTTCCTCAACATTTTAAAAACGCAACGGACTTCTGCGAAAAAGCAAAAAAACACGGCGTTTCTGTGGTGGATTGCTCATTGTATGCGGGGCTGGAGCGTTACATTCGGATTGCGCCGCAATTGCAAGAAGTCAATCAACGTTTCCTTTCGATTCTGAAAACGATCGTTTTAAAAGAGGAGGTACGCTGATGTATGGAAAGAAAACTTTAGCGCGCGTCTCGTTGCGCGAGATGGGTTACAACGAACCTCAGTTGGAGCCGATTTTAAAAGATCACTGCAATCTGTTTTTAGGGCTCGGGCTTTATTCTGAAAAGCATGGATTGAGTGCCGGTGTTCCTTTCGATCTGGTCCATTTTTTGCTTTTTGCAAAGCGAGCACGAAAACTGATTTCAGAACAACATCCGAAGAGTTCATTGACGATTATCATCGGGGATGCACAAGCCGAGTTGAGTTGTCCCGAAGAAAAAGCAGCGATTCAAGCTTTAGCAAAACATTATCAAGAAGTGTTGCAAATTTTGATGGAGGCTTTGCAGATGCAAGTAAATACTCAGATTGTTTTTGCATTGGCCATTGAGGCAACGGCGGAATATTCAGAGATTGTGAATGATTTAGAACAACGTTTTAAAACCGCACAAGATTTGAAAATACAATCGTTGTTGCAAGATTCTGCTCATTTTCCCTATTATTTTTCTCAAACCGCAACCGTGCGTTATATGCATTTATACCAAGGGGTTGGGTACAAAATTTCTTGGTTGAAGGAACGGTCAAAAAAAACAATTGAAAAGAAATCTTTATTTTCCGATACAGCCGTTGGTGATGAATTGAGTTTTGATGTGTTGTATCGAACGCTCTATGGCGACCGTTTAGGGTTTTTGTATACAAAATCTGGATTCCATCGCGTTGAGAGAAAAGGGTACAAAGAGGCTCAAGAAGTGCCGCCGTATATTGCGTATCCAAATGCAGATGGAAAAACATTTGTGCGATACGTGTTTGGTCAAGCTGCGCCTTTAGAGCTGCGATCAGAGTTCAAACGTATAGGCAAAGGGAAGGGCAAGATGACGAAATACATGGTTGGATTTCGAAGGATTCTTTCAAAAGAAGTAGGAAAAGAAGCCGACGAATTCTTTGAAACGGTGAATGAACGGGTCAATAAAACAAGTCCCCGTTTCGTCATCCCTGCGAAAGCGAGGATCTAGGTCCATTCCGTCATCCCCGCGAAAGCGAGGATCCAGGTATGCAGTTAAGCCCCCGGTCAAGGATGCTAGGGTCATCCCCGCGAAAGCGGGGATCCAGGTCTGTTCTGTTCTGGATTCCCGCCTGCGCGGGAATGACCCAGTGTCGTTCGCATCACTTTGTTCAACCCCGTCTGGATTCCCGCCTGCGCGGGAATGACCTTCTTCTTCAGTACCACCGTGT
>JAHJDF010000096.1 GCA_018812595.1 Gammaproteobacteria bacterium | reverse complement strand
TCAGTAAACTCAATTTTAATCATGTCTAACCTCCAATGTCAGGAATTATATTTGTTCTAAGAACAAGTAGATCGTTTACTGAAGATTATACCTGATTTATCTCAATTTGTAAATCATAATCTGTGGCCTTTCTGAGTATATAAATTTAGCTAATCGCGCCAACACATAACATCTTTGCTGCGAATACCATCATTGGTAAGATTGCAATTGCATCCACCGCCACAGTTACTTTCAAACATACATCCAAAGCAATCCTGTGGTGGTTTTGACATAATTTCCTTTCCAAATTCTGCTGCTTTTTGCCACATTTTTTCAAGAGAGTCATTTGGATATTTACCAAGATGATAATCTCTCATATGTGGACATGGTGTAACAGTCCCATCTGCACAGATATTGAGTACGTCATTGCCAGCATTACAGGGACCAAGGAGAGAATAGCTTTCATCAACCAAGTGAGGGTAAAAGCATAAAGGTTCATACCCGATAACAGTTTCACTATGCTTTTTTTCAAGTAAAACTAATTTGCTAGCAACTCTTTTCAGCTCATTTAAACTCAAGGAAAGCTTATCTCCATTTGCCCCGGATGGCATATAACGAAAAACTACAAATCTGTCGGCCCCATGTGTAAATGCTAAATTCGCAGTTTCTTCCACCAGGTTCCAGTTTATAGATGATACTGTCATTGCGACTCTTGTTTCGACACCAATTTCGGAAAAATTTTTAAGTGCATTAATAGCTTTACTATAAACTCCATTACCGCGAATAAAATCATGTACAGAAGGCGGACCGTCTATACTTATCTGTGCAATACCCAAACCTGCATTTTTTAGTTTTATTGCATTTTCATTGTTTATTAAAACACCGCTTGTGCTAATAGCAGTTTTAATTTTTGATGAAGCGCAACGACTCAAATATTTTGAAAGATTTTTGTCAAGACTCGGTTCGCCCCCCCCAAAACCAACAGTCATGACTCCAAGTTCTGCTAATTCATCTATAAGTTGAAAGATCCACTGACTCCTATCTTCAACATTTTTGTCTTCCTTAATCTTTGACCTTGTATAGCAGTGAATACATAGCAAGATACATTTATCTGTAATTTCGATAAAAGCACTAAGTGGCGCCGAAAGCTTTGGTGTAAATTTTAAATTTACTTTTGTTAAATCGTATCTATCGACTCTGGAAAAGGAATTGTTATCAACAAGCCTGAGTATTCCTATTTGAGATAATTCATTAATAAAACTTTCGATCACGTTTTTATCGCTTGTTGGGTATTTTTTTATCACCTTTTCAGTCAGATTTGTAACAGATATAGGAATTGTGCAATGCTCAAGAACCGCTGTTCCGATTCTATTAAGTTTAAAGAATTGGGGAATATCAGGGCGCTCAAGTTCAAAAGGTACTAGGAGAATTGAGCCGAAAGTTTCTTTCCTTAAATTAATCTCTTTATGCAAAACAACCTTCATAGGTCACTTCCCAGTAGAAATACAGCAGGAGCATTACTGAATGCTCCTGCTGCACACTAATTTAGATTAGCCAACTCAACAATCATACTAACTCCCAAGGTTTCTTCACACCATAAGCTTTGCATGGTCCACAATTCCAATCAGGGCGCTGTGAACACGAAATATGAAGTGGAACTATTTCAGGTTTCTCCTCCGGCAATAAATCACTTCTAACGAGATGCTCTCCTTCTGTTTCTCTTTGCAATTTGCACTCATTTTCCATTTCTTTTGGTAATTCAACTTGATAAAAGCTTGTGTTTTCCATGAAAGACCTCCTTTACTACTTGATTTGATTTGGAATTTTTTTCCATTGCCCGCTAAAAGGGTCATATAGACATCTACTATTTTTTTGAAGAATGTTATTTATGTTCTCTTCAAAAGCCAACGGTCTACAATCTGTACATATATACTTGAATTCACATTCTTTACATGTTTCCACATCATCTAATGTCAGTGTCCAAGCCTGTGATATTGCGCCATCAAGAATATCTTCAAAATTATCGGTAATTATGTCTCCCAATATCAAGTCTCTGGCATGTGGACATGGGACAACTTTACCATCAAAACGTAAAAACAGCATGTTACCCCAGCATGAGTTATAGTGTTTGGAATATAAAAATGATCGTGGTGTCGATTCAAAAAAAGGGGCATCTCTTACATTATGGATTTTTTTACACTTTATATTTTTATTTCTTCCCCTCCCAAAAGGCCTTACTGAGTCTGGCTCACCGAAATGCAATTTCATATCTTTGCAGAATTTCATAATATCTTCATATTGATTTTCAGTTTCAGACATCAAGATAATTGAGGCATTAACAGAAATACCAGAATCTTGAAGAAACTTTATGTTCGAAATCATTCTATTAAATGAACCAGGTAAGTTTGTCAGTCGATCATGGGTAATGGCATCTGCAGCAAGTATTGTAGTGCTAATAATAATCTCATATTTAGCTATTTTCTCTAAAGAACTTCTATTATTTGTAGATAGATTAGAAAACAACTCGATTTCTCTTACGTTATTCCTTTTCGAAAAATCAATAAGAAGCGGAAGGTCTTCCCTTAAAAACGGCTCCCCACCAGTGAATTGTAATGCTTCACATCCAAGCGTAAAGACATTTTTAAGAAAAGTTTGGATTATTTCTGTTTTTAATCCTTCTGACGCCTTAGGTGAGGCTGTAGCGTAGCAATGGACACATTTCTGGTTGCACCTGTTTGTTAATTCAACCCATATTTTTTTAAATGGCTTTTCAGGTAGAGGCCCTATAGAAATAGTTTCATTATTTAAGGAACCATCATCTCCTAAAAATTGATATTTTATTAGTTCATGAAAAAGATTATGGGGTAGGACCTCCTTTAAATTCTTGGCTGGTTTTTTGATTATTTTTTTTAGAATTTGAGTAGCAGCTCCGTTTACATGATAAGCTTTGCCAAGTTTAAGATCATAAATTAATGAGCATCTTGCGCCAAAAACTATTTGAAAACGATCATGTGATGAGAAAGGTGTTTGGAGTCGAAATTTCATATCCTTTCCTCTGGGCTAACAAGTTATTATATAGTTTCTGTATATTATCACAATTGAGTCAAAAAATCAAGTAAATGTTCAGGGCAATCGCATGAAAATATAACACCTTGCAGAATACAGAAGAATTTGAGACTATCAGAAATTCATAATATAGTGTAAGTGAATTACTACCACCAGAGGTGGTGGCTTCCGGGCTCAGCTAATGGAAGTAGATTATCAAGGGCAACGTAGATTTTATTTGAGATTCAGTAAGTTGATTTCCAACATCCACCACCCGAACAAACAATCTTTTACTCAACCGGTAGAACCTTTTTCTTGTACCACCACCAGAGGTGGTGGTTTTAACAGATAAATAAACTCTCTTGTCTCTTCTGAGACCTTCATTAGACCCTGATTCCCTTCTCCCACAATTAAGACCTGACTCCCCCCTCATTTTTTCTCTTGACAAGACAGTCTTTGTCTGATGCCATAAATCATGCAACAAAATCGTTGTGCAATATTTTTGTTGTGTAATTTCCGAGATGTTTTAATTAACATGTCAGGTGAAGGGCAGCTACAACTTTCTTTGTGGGATAAAGCCGGTTGTAAATTTTGCAGGCCTCTTCTGTGCTCTCAGAGATTAATTTGATCCCACGAGACTCGATAAAATCCCTGGTCTCTTCTAAGACCTTCATTAAACCCGGATTCCCGCATCCCACAATTAAGACCTCCGGGGCTTCTTTAACTATCTCCTCGATATCACAGATATTAAGTTCATGTCCAACCTTGCGCCACCAGCTTGAGTCCACACGATCCGGATAGACGATGACATCAGAGGTGTAGGTCTTCCCATCAATGACAATCTTTCCAAATCTGTAAGAGTTAATCATTGGTTCTCCATTAACTCTTTGCCAGATACTTTTCAAAATTCTTTCTAAAGTGAAAGCCATAAATGGCCAGGGTAATTGCCAGTGGGAAAAGTCGGGGGCGTCTGGTTATTGTCCAAAAGAAGAGTCTCCAGTAGTGAAACCTTTCCTTTCCTATTATCCCTAAAAAGAGCATGGATTTAAGGAGAGCCCCAAGATAGATGAAACGAAATTGAAAC
>JAHJDF010000122.1 GCA_018812595.1 Gammaproteobacteria bacterium | reverse complement strand
GTGATGTCCCCTTTCTCTGGTAAATCTGGAAGCTCCACGACCTTCACGCTTTTAGCCACTTTCTTGAGGTTATTCGCTACATCAAGAGCGTGCTTTCTGCCTGGCTCATCATTATCTGGGATTACAACAACCTTTTTACCCTTAAAATACTCATTATATTCTTTTCTCCACTTGTTCGCACCTCCTGGGCAAGTAGTAGCAATCAAATCAATGGCATTAAGGTTGTCAGCGTCTTTTTCTCCTTCTACGATAAAAACCTCCTGTGCCTTGATTACATCAGGCAAATTGTAGGGGATTCGCCTCACACCTTCAAGATTCCAAATCCACCCACCTTTACCATCGGGTCTTCTCTGAGTAAAATCTTTAGGTTCATATCTTACAGCTTGATAGAGCAGATTACCAGACTCATCTTTATAGTTATATGTCTTGACTATCCGTCTTTGAGGCTTGGATAGAAACCCTGTAAAGCCTGCAAGAGCATTCATAGCCTCTTTGAAGTCCTTACCGTGCTTAGCCATATAAAAATCAAAGACAGAACCTTCTTTGGCACATCCGAAGCAGTGAAAAAGCCCTGTTTTGAGGTCTATTGAGAGGCTTGGGTGGAAATCATCGTGAAAGGGGCACAATGCCTGTGCTTTGTCGTTTTTGACCTTTATGGAAGGTAGCTCTGAAGCATAATAAGCCTCAAAATCAAAATTCTTCAATATCTCTTCTTTTTGCATTTGCATCATCCTCCTTATGCTACTAATAGTTATTGTGCAACATCGCCTTAAGGTTCTGTATTTTATCCTTATAAGCTAACGGATTCACAGACCCCTTGCCCGCATAATAGCTTTGAATAAGAGCTTCTCTTTCAGGTATGTCCCTAAGAATGAAAAGTGTCCTATGTGGGTCTGTCTTTGTAGTTCCAATAAGCTCCAGTCCTGAAGCTAAAAGGTAGGCGGTTAGATAAAAATCTGATGAGGTGTATTCCTTATTTGTCTTCATTTGTATCCTCCGTAGTTATTATGAAAACAGTATAAACTGTTTTTTTATTTCTTGCTAAAGACGTCAGAGAAATTTCTGTGGATGTTCAGTAAAAACAAAAAGCCCAACTAACTGAAACCAGTCAATTGGACTTGTGGTGATAAAATTAGACTATAAGAGAAAGTCTTAAGTCTTTAATCCTTCTTCAAACCGCTCTATGGCTCTTCTAATAACATCTTCAAAATATGATAACCCCCACGCTTCAGGACTATTGCAGTATTCTTCATAGATACGCATTTCCTCTTCTGAATCAAGTTTCTTTCCAGAACACTTCACTTTTTTCTTAATATGGCCTGAAACCAACTTTTCAACATCTTCAGGATGCTCCTTCTTCCATATCTCAGCTATCTCATTGTAACTCTTGCCTTCCAAGTGAAGCAGATACCATTCCTTGTCCCTTTCATAGTTTGTGGTCATCTCTTTTGGTTCACCTAAATAATGGTCTCTGTTCTCCTTAATACTCTTCCATCTCTCTATAAGCTGTTGACGGGTAGTATCTATGAATATTTCAACAAATACCCTCTTAAACTCTGATAAATCTAAACTTCCACAGATATGACAGCGTGGTCTAAAATCCTTTTTTTGACAACTTGGACAGGTGCACTCAGGGCAATAATCCTCTTCCGTAGCCTTGTCCTGCCTGAATTTATGTATGCACTCTTTACAGCTATACATATCCTCTAAATGTATAATGGGATCAGGAAAGGTGTCCTTCTTAAGAAAGTATCGTCTATGGAAGTATCTCTGGACAGTTCTCTCTATTTTGTCTATAGGCTGGTATTTCTCCCAAAATTTACCCCATTCTTTCAGATAATCATCTGTTTTAGACACATCCTTTAGCATTCCATACTCGTCAAATTTATATTTTTCCATTAACCTCTCTAAGCCTTCAATAAAGCCTGATGTTAGTATCAACCTCTCTATCTCTCTAACTTTGCTTAGTTTTAGAAGCTTCTTTCCCTGCTTCAGTTCAGAGAGATAGCTTCTGATTTTTTCAACATTCTGGTTAGTATCTTTTTTCATCCTCATCTTCATCATAAATAGCCTATTGGCTGATATTCCTGATCTTTCTGATATTACTGATGTTTTGTGTGGGGTGTGAGGGAGGTCAGGAAGAGATTAAACCAAAGGGAAAGAGTCTTTTTATCTCCTTATAGGTCTCTTCAGACCTTCGGGCTATCTTGCCAATCTCTATCAACATCTTTTT
>JAHJDF010000095.1 GCA_018812595.1 Gammaproteobacteria bacterium | reverse complement strand
TTTTTAGACATGTCAATTCTCCTTAAATATAGAGAGGAATGGGAATGATGGATCGAGGTAAAAACCTTCAAACTTTACATCAAGCCCTTTGTTCCTCTTCTACTTAATTTTTAAATTGACACAGTTCAGTGAACACTCCCTCTTTATTTGTTGCTAACAGAGCTGCGAGTGTTAATGCAGATAATCAAGCAAAGTAAAGGCAGACAATCTTGACTGAATAACCCTCTCATCATTACCTTGCCGTTTTTTTCACTCTTCGGAAAAAGCTCATGACTATTAACCCATACGCTGAACGACTTAAACCATTAGCTCTGATTATTTTTCTCATTGGAAACTTGTTTTACTGCTATGAATTTCTACTACAGGTCGCTCCGAACGTTATGACTCATGTGCTAATGCGCGATTTTCATGCGAACGCTGCACAGCTGGGCCGTTTGTCCAGTGCATTCTTTCTGTCCTATGCCCTCTTTCAAATTCCTGCCAGCCTGCTCATTCATCGTTTTGGTGCCAGAAAAACATTAACTATCGTAGCCGTTCTGTGCGCCATAGGTTCTTTGTTATTTGGTCTTGCACCCAATATAGAGACCGCATTTTTCGCTCGCTTTCTCATAGGATTAGCCGGCGCTTTTGCATTCACTGCAGTTTTATATTTGATTATCCGTTGGATGCCTGGTTTTTATTTCGCATTGTTTGCCGGCATCACTCAGTTAATTGGTGCACTGGGTGCAATTGGTGGAGAAGCCCCTCTAACAGAGTTAATCAATCACTTCGGATGGCACCATACGATGATGATTTTTGCAGGAATAGGGCTTCTGATCGCTGGGATTACAGCGCTCGCTCTCCGTGATCGCCCAAGTCATTTTGTTGAAAATCAAACGAAAACAAATTCAAACACTTGGATCGTGTTAAAAACCATTTTTAAAAACCCACAAATGTGGGCAATTTTCATCTATGGCTTCATGATTTGGTCACCCGTGATCACTTTCGCAGCGCTCTGGGGCGACCCCTTTCTGCAATTAGAAAGCCATCTATCGGATCTACAAGCAGCCAACATGATCGCTCTGCTGTGGGTGGGAATCGCTATCGCAAGCCCTCTGGTCGGTTGGATTTCTGACACTATTAAACGTCGTGTCTTGCCTCTCGCACTACTCGCTCTTATCGGGCTTTTCGCTTTTATCCCCCTGCTCTGCTTTAACAATCTTTCACAAGAGATCATTGCCCTTTTGATGCTCCTGATTGGCTTTTCTGCAGCAGGACAAACATTAATATTTGCTGTCGTTAAAGACATCAATACGACTCAAACATCTACAGTCGCAATTGGGGCCAATAACATGGCCATAGTAGTGAGTGGCGTTTTATTGCAACCACTGGTTGGAACCGTATTGGATTGGACGTGGATGGGAAAAATCGTAAATGGCGCGCCGTTTTACACGGTATACAACTACCGCATTGCATTACTGACGTTACCCGTATGCTTGTTAATCGCTTTTATTACGGCAACATTCTTTTTAAAAGAAACTCATTGCCAATCGTTAGAGTGACCATCGAATCTTCGCTTTTGCAAGGATGACATTAAGAAAATAAATGGCTTTGAAGAAACAACCCTTACTCTTTTTTAATCAACTTATTTTTCACTAATAAGGCTGTCATTTCCTCTGCTGACAGAGGTTTTGCAAAATAATATCCCTGCATCATGTGGCACTTTGTCTTAAGTAAAAAATTAAGATGCTCTTTCTTTTCCACACCTTCGGCAATGACCTCCATCTTCAAGTTGTCTGCTAAATCAATGATGGCTTTTACGATAATAGGGTCATTGACTGTGTTTTTAACATTCGCAATAAAAAACTGCCCGATTTTTAATGCTTCTACAGGCAAACGTGACAGATAACTCAATGAAGAATAGCCCGAGCCAAAATCATCAATAAAAAATTTAACGCCTTTTGAGCTAATGTTTTCAACGATTTTTGCTGTTCTAATCGGGTTTTCCATGATGGTTGTTTCGGTAATTTCCAAAGCAACATTATGAGCAGAGATGTTCATTTTTTTCAAAAGTTCAAAAAATCTCTTTTGAAAATCTTCGTAAATAAGCTGCGTATATGAAATATTTATCGCCAATCTAAAGTTTTGGCTAAGCAAGACTGATTTAGATAGCCATAACTTCAATTGCTTCAGTGCTGATTCAATAATCCAATCTCCAACCAACACAATTAAACGTGTTTTTTCAAGCATAGGAATAAAAACACTGGGTGGAATATTTTTCCCCTTTGGATGTTTCCAACGAATCAATGCTTCCATTCCGATAATTTCAGGTTTACGAAACAACTTATGCTTTACATTAAAAATAGGTTGATAGAGCAAATAGAATTCGTGTTTTTTAATGGCTCGAGCTAATTCTTCTTCTAAATTAATCTCATATTCACACTGCTTACCCATCCGTTTATTGAACAACTTGTAAGTATCGCGTCCTGCTTTTTTTGCTTCATACATCGCAATATCAGCACTTTTAATTAACTCCTGTGCGTTTTTGCCCGCAGGCGATGGATAGATCACAACCCCTATGCTGGCTGTCACAGCAATCTCTTTATCCATAATTTTCAACGGTTTTCGAATCACCTCTTGAATATTTTGTGTAATTTTCTGAACTATTGTCTGATTCGATACGCTGTTCAACACAATGGCAAACTCATCCCCTCCAAGACGCGCAACCACATCATCCGCACGCACCGTTCGCTTTAATCGTTGGGATACATCCTTTAATAAAAGATCTCCAAAATTATGCCCCAAGACGTCATTCACCGATTTGAAGTTATCCAAATCAAAATACAACAATGCCATTTTCTTTTTTGTTCGATCGGCACGATTAATTGCAGCGTCTAAAAAGACATTAAAGACCGCGCGATTTGCCAAACCTGTTAATACATCATGTTCTGCGACATAAGTGATTCGTTCTTGAGCTTTTTTCTTTTCTGTAATATCTGCAATTGCAACCAACAAACGCCCATAAGAATGCTCGTACCCAGGTTCTACAGTGACAATAATATCTAGAAAAATAGGTTCATTATCCAATGTGAAAAATTGACCCTCGGCCTGTGCGAACTGATTTTTTTCCCAGATCAAATCAATCAGTAACTTCCTATTAACAGCCACTTCTCCCTGCCGAAAAAGCATTTGAAACATGGTGAAAAAATTCTCTGACGTATGGGCTTTGAACAGATGGATGCCCATTTCATTCACATGCATCAATTTAACTTTTGTGTAGAGGCTCAAAAATTCTTCTTGATGTAGATCAAAGTAACTTTCTAGCTTTTTTATTTTTCGTTTTTTCAAAGTATCTAAATATTTTTTAGCCTCAGAACAATCTAATTCAATCAATGCAACAGGAGAAGAATCAAAAATACGGCGATAGCGCGCTTGGCTTTCACTTAACTCTTTCGTGCGTTCTTGCACTTTATTTTCTAGGTTCTCAGCAAAGAGTTGCAGTTGCTGATGTTGTAACAAATTCTCAACTGTTCCTGTTAAATGCTCGTCAATCAGATTAATAAAAGAGACATCTTCTTTAGAAGGTGATTCTTCCCAATAAGCTAATTGTTTTGGCGGAGGGCAATAAACAACCGTCAAAGCACGGGTACTTAATTCAGAAAAATCATTTACAAAAAAGATTAAACGCGCATCTTTTTCTACTTGGATCGGTTGATCTAATAATCGGCTCAAACAAAACTGAATTAACTCGATATACTTTAATTCTTCAGAGTTATTCCGTTCATGGTCTACGATAATTAGGTGCGCCTGTTTCCCAAATTGTCCTTCGCTCAAAGCAAAAAGTTCACTCATTTTTGAGGAACGCTCAGTAATTAAGCATTTTTCCAACCCGCTGCCACAAAATTTTGCTACACATTTAACAACCTTGTTCTCAAGATTAATCTGCACACTTAATCCATATTTCACAACAAAATTGGAAGCCAAAAATTGCAAGGTTTGTTGTAAGGCGTCAGGAATATCTTTAACACTCGAAAGAGCTAAAGCGTATTGATTCAAGGAAGTGATTCGAGCAATTTGAGTACCAAACTCTTTCTGAATTTCATACAACCTACGTTCAGAACGCATTAATCGTTTGATTTGCTCATTTAACTGTTCTGTTTTATCTGAAATTTTTTCCATCCGGGTCGTCCCAAGAATTAACGTGAAACTTCTTCAAACATGATTCCTATAACAGCCGTAAAGTTATGGAAGAAAACTTTTCCACACAAAGGGGCGATTTCTCCATAAGTATGAAAACCAATCCAAGGAGTTTCTGGCCCTAATAATTTTTTTAAAGGTTCAAAAATAGCTTCATTTAAACAACGGTCATAGATCGCTCGTCCACGACCTGCACAATCGTACTGAAAAACCGCAATCGGTTTTTTACCCTCATTCCTCTCTATCAATGCTTTAAACCCACAAATCACTTTTTCAGCAATAATTTGAGGATCACGCCTCGTAAAACGAATTTCGGTTCCTTCAGGGATTTCAACAGAAAACTTTACAGCGCCCGTATTTTTTACCAATCCAACAGGCATACGAATAATCAATTGCTCCCCACAAGGACTTTCTAAATGATGTAATTCTCCAAGACACAAATGAAACGCATCTTCAGCCTTAAAGTCGGATGGATTACCAGGAAGATAATCTCGGAAAGAATCCCAAGCCGGTTTGCCATCAATTTCGACAATACTGTTCGCATTACTCTTAGTGACGGTCTGTATTAGCCCAATTTCTTCACATCCATGCGAAACAAAAAAGTCAAACCCATAATCCCCCGTCATAAACACGACAGACAGTGCATCTTGATAGACTTTCCCGTCGTGGAACTGATAAGTCTCGTTAAATTGCATCATGTCGCCAGCTGTACCGCCTAAGATCAAAGTCGGTTCGGACAAATCTTCTTCAAAAGCACGAAACACTTCTGTGGTATTAACTGTCATGGAATCGGCAAGCAGGAAAATTGTACTATTGGATTTGCGCTTAATCTTATTGATCTTCTTTACAATCTCTTGAGCAGATTGATATGAATGCTTTTCTAAACCTGTCGCAAGAAAATTATGAATCGATAGATCTTTTCCAGAAAACAACATCAAGCTCACAATAGCGCTACCCTCATCAGAGCCTTGCGAGGTAATGATGCCTTCTCCTGTACATCCGCTCATAGGAACGTTGTTTAATACTTCACCGATGCCCTCAAACAATTTTTTTTGGTCATAGCCCGCAGAGGAAAAAATCAAAGCAAAGGTGGGGGGTTTTCCAGCGAGTTTTGCAAGCGCTTTTTCTGCAACGTCCCGTCCCGCTGATTGAGGGTCAGAAATATTACTTTGAGCCGTTTTAATAAGCAGATCCATGACAGTTCCTCCATGAACAGCAAAGTGAAAATATAGATTTTTAATAAAGTCATTCTTTGATAGATACAAACAAGAATCTACGTTTTGAATAAAAAATCAACAAGCAACCCTCTGTTTCCTAATCAAACAAAAAATAAGCTGCCTAAATAAATCACGTAAACAAGTAGAAGAAAAAAACCTTCAAAGCGTGTTGTTTTCTCAGGCCCTCGCAAACCAAAACTGAAGATATAAAGAAGAATGGTCAATGCAAACATGACCGAAAAATCTCTTAAAACGATTTGCGAATGCAGCACGACAGGATGTAGTAATGCAGAAATCGGGAGAACCGCTAAAAGATTAAAGATGTTTGATCCAACAATATTCCCGATAACGATTTCGTACTCTTTCTTGCAAGCCCCCATAATAGCGGTTGCTAATTCAGGAAGACTCGTGCCAATAGCAACAACAGTTAATCCAATCACAATATCTCTGACATGAAACAGACGGGCAATATACGTCGCGCTTTCCACAACCACCTTAGAGCCAATTGGCAATAACACGAGACCTATCAGCATTTGAAAAACAGTAATGGTCAAATGGATCCGTCTTGGAATTTCTTTTTTTACTTCCGCTTCTAAAACAGTCTGAGGTGTATGTCGACGCATGCCTTGAATCACGAGCCATAACACAACGATAGAGGAAACACCCATTAAGATCATGGCATCTAAAAAACTCAACATGCCGTCTAATAGAAGAATGCTCACTAACAACATCACTAAAAATAGTAACGGTAACTCTTTTCGGATAGTGCGAGACCGCATCTTGAGCGGTGTCACCATCGCCGTGATGCCTAACACCAGCCCAATATTGGCGATGTTTGAGCCGACGGCATTTCCAATAGCGATATCGGGGGTGCGATGTATGGCAGATATTAACGAAATAACTATTTCTGGAACGGATGTCCCGATTGCAATAATCGTTAACCCAATGACTAACGGCGGAACACCAAGTTTCTTAGCAAAACTAGCTGCACCGTGCACGAGAATATGCGCCCCCCACCCTAAGACAAGAAACCCGCATATCATTAAAAGAATGGCAACAATTAAACCGACAAAAAACATGCTGTTAACTCATCCGCAAATAAAAAACCAGTAATGCGACAAAGCCAATTAGTAATAGGGCCAACACCCCCATTGTAAAAAAACTTTTGTTCCAGTTTTGAGAGGAAAAAGATGTCGGATGTTTTTTGTAATACGACCATAAAAAGAAAAGAACAAAGAGACTTAAAACAACGCTGATAATTTTTGAGAACATGACGAAATTCTAATTAATTCTGGTGCCGAAGGCCGGACTCGAACCGGCACGACTTGCGTCACCACCCCCTCAAGATGGCGTGTCTACCAGTTTCACCACTTCGGCACTTTATTTTCTTGTGGATGAGGGTTTTGCAGGCAGTTTATTTACACCTGACTGTGCAGGAGCAGACGACTCCTTTGATTGTTTCGATTGAGATATCTTTTCCACATCCCGTAACAAAGAATGTTTCTGGGTTGAAGAATCTTGATGGGCTGCCAAATAAGTTAAAGCAATACTTGTCGCAAAAAACAAAGCCCCAACCAAGAGAGTCAACTTCATCATGAAGCCAACAGATCCTTTACTTCCAAAAACCGTTTGTGAAGCACCGCTTCCAAACGCCACGCCCATACCGGCTCCCTTACCCTGTTGCAAAAGCACCAAACCGATCAACGCTATGGCAAAAAAGATGTGAAATATCAAAAGAATCTGTGACATCGACTGTAATTTCCTAATTTGGTGAGAACACTCGCCCTGCAAAAGGGGGCGAATTAAACAATAAATCATATAGTGGCGCAAATGGTTTACTGGCTCCACTGTACGCGATAGAGCAAGTCCTTCCGTCGTTATTCCTAGCTATAGCAGGAATCCAGGAAATAGCATTCACGCCGCAGCCAAACATGAAGATTTACTATTTTTTCCATTTTCTAGATACTGAGTTTTATGAATAGACCTGCACGTACATTCGCCTATTTACTCCTTTTAATCCCCTTCCTTCTCACAGGTTGTGTTGCTGCGACACATTCAGAGCCGCTTGCACAATCCATTGATTTCGAAACCGTCTCTGAGCCTTCGCATGCGCACATTGCGTTACTCGTTCCATTGCACGGACCTTTTGCATCCCAAGGCGAAGCTATCCGTGACGGGTTCATGACAGCCTATTTCAATGCAAAACCAACAGGCATGACCGTAAAAATTTACGATACCGGTCAATCTGACGACATAGGCACGCTCTACACGGAAGCAATTCAAGAAGGTACACAATTAATCGTAGGCCCTGTCAGTAAAGCCAATGTCGAAAAGCTTGTACAAAATACATCGTTATCTGTACCCACTCTGGCACTTAACTATTTACCTAACGATGTTTCAGCCCCACAGAACTTGATTCAATTTGGCTTATCCCCCAATCAAGAAGCCACTCAGCTAGCGCTCTATATGCATCAACGGAACATCCAACGGGTTTTAATTCTTTCACCAGACAATGACTGGGGTCATGAAGTCACGCAAACATTCGCGAACACATGGCAACAGCTCGGCGGACAAATAGCCGTTCAAGTTGCTTTCGATCAACACAATCTAGCAGAAACGATTAAGAACGCTTTGCTGATCGATCAGAGTGAAGATCGCATTCAATCGATCGTAAAAATTCTGAATAAAAAGATTCGCGCTATCCCTTATCGAAGGAAAGACATCGATGGCATTTTTCTGTTAGCAACTCCCGCTCAAAGCAGGCAAATTTTACCGTTGTTGAACTATTACTTTGCTGGCAACGTACCAACCTTCTCGATCTCAACGGCCTATACAGGGATTCCTGCTCCTTCAAAAAATAACGACTTGAATCGCTTGTACATTACCGATATGCCTTGGGTGATTTCACCGGATCCAGAAATCGTGACGTTACGAAATAAAATAAAAACACTGTGGCCAAGCGCTTATAGAAAAAATAATCGTCTCTATGCTGTAGGCATGGATGCTTTTTTGATTTCACAACATTTGCCTCAGTTAATTATGACTCCAGATGCAGCATTAAACGGTTTAACAGGACAACTCACGATCAACGATCAACAACAAATAGTGCGTACGCTCTCCATCGCACAATTTCGAAAAGGCATTGCTAGAAAAATTTAAGCGAGCGTCGCAATGGAACAGCACATCTACCCACGGCATCAACTCGGAAAAAAGGCGGAACACGCTGCAAAACAACATCTTGAACAACACGGTTTGCAATGCATTGAAGCCAATTACTTCTGTAAATACGGCGAAATTGATCTCATCATGAAAGACAAAACGCATGACAACGATCTTTGTATCGTCTTTGTGGAAGTACGCATGAAAACAGATAATTCTTTTGTTAGTTCTCTTGAAAGCATTACGAGGAAAAAGCAAATGAAGATCATTAGAAGCGCGGCCCATTACTTACAAAAGCAAAAATGGTTTGATAAAGTCCGCTGCCGTTTTGATGTGGTCGGTGTTGAATCTCTCGATGCCGAACTACATTTTCACTGGATAAAAAATGCATTCACCTCATAGTGATATAACAATGAATCCATTAGATATCGTGAACCAACATTTCAACGAAAGCATTCAAGTAAAAATTGAAGCAGCAGAAACACTTCCTGAAAGCATCGCGAAAGCGGGTTGTCTCTTAGCCCAATGCCTCCTAGAAGGCCATAAAATCCTCACGTGTGGAAATGGCGGATCCGCTGCAGACGCACAACATTTTTCCAGCGAATTACTCAATCGACTCGAACAAGAGCGCCCTAATCTTCCTTGCATTGCTCTCACAACGGATTCCAGCACGTTAACGTCTATTGCCAATGACTACGCATATTCCGAAATTTTTTCTCGACAAATTCGAGCGCTCGGACAAGCAAACGATGTGCTATTAGCTCTTTCAACAAGCGGTAATTCCGTCAATGTTCTGAAAGCCATTGAAGCAGCACATCAAAGAGACATGCACGTCATTGCCCTGACGGGAAAAAACGGTGGAAAAATTCCAGCTATTTTAAAGCCACAAGACATCGAAATTCGTGTTTCGCATCAACGCACCATGCGAATACAAGAAGTGCATGAACTGATCATTCATTGCTTATGTGATTTAATCGACCAACAACTTTTTGGAGACAACTCATGAAAAACCCCGCTTGGAAAAAATTAGTACTGATTGGAATCACCGTCCTTGGCTTACAAGGTTGTATTGCAATTACAGGAGCTGCTGTCGGCGCAACTGCGACTGCCGCGGTTTACGATCGACGAACATTGCAAGCCATCATGAAAGACCAAGACATTAGTACAGAAATCACAAATCAAATTAATGCCGATACGGATATGAAAGAAGAAAGTCACATTGTCGTCGCATGTTATCGAGGCACTGTGTTACTAGCAGGACAGGCCCCTGATCCCGCAATAAGAGAAAAAGTAGATGGCATTGCACGATCTGTTTCCGGTGTGAAGCGCATTTACAATCAAATCACTCTAGAAGCTCCGACATCCAACCTCACCCGTACGAGTGATACCTGGATTACCACTAAATTGAAAACCGCTTTTCTTGCAACTAAAAATCTGAAATCCGGACAATTTAAAGTCGTGACCGAAAACGGAATCGTTTACTTAATGGGTGTTGTCAGTCGCTCTCAAGCAGACGCGGCCGTCCAGATCGCACGCAAAGTAAGCGGCGTACAAAAAGTGGTGAAAGTCTTCGAGTACACACGCGAACCTGACGTCACTGCTACCGATACGAATGCAACAGCCAGCACCGCTACTTCTGATACAGACGCAACAGCCGGCACGAATGCAACCGACAACGAAGCAGACGTTGCGGGTGATGCGCAATAAATCCATCCGTATAGGACGATTTGATGCAACGATTGATCAGTTATGGATTGCTAATCGCAGGATTCCTTCTTCTGTACGGTTGCATCAGCGCCTCTATGACAGGGGCTTCAGCGGTATACGACCGTTACCGCCTGGAAAATAAATGGACAGACCACACCATCGTTCTTCAAATCAAACAGAAAATACAAAATGATTCAGTCTTCATCGGAAGTGATCTGGATATCTCCTCATTTAATCAACGTGTCCTCTTGACGGGCCAGACAACATCCAAGACCGCACGTCAAAAAGCAGCTCGCATTGCAGCAACTACCGCACAGGTAAAACACGTTTATAACTTTATTGAGCTTTTGCCTCCGTTATCGTCTGAACGCATCATGAATGACGCTTGGATCACTACTCAAATTAAATCAACGATTATTGCTAAAGCAGAAATGGATCCTGAACAGATCAAAATCGTTACAGAAGATGGAGTGGTTTATTTAATGGGGACATTGACACATCAACAAGCAAAACAAGCTGTATATATAGCGCAGTACACTCCTGGGGTTAAACGAGTCGTCAAAATCTTCCGGTATATTGTGCTAACGAATAAATGAAAGTTCTGCTGCAATCCCAGGGCTGTCCCACTAAACCTGCCGTCATTCCCGCGAAAGCTAAGAATCCAAAAGATATACAATTTTGGATCCTTAGCTTTCGCGGGGATGACGGAACAGAAGTGCGGGGATGACGAAGGAACGATCTACAGCCACTTGGGAAGATATTGGTCTGCTTCGTTCAAGGATTGTTTGTTCTTCTGACAATCTGTGTCCCATTCCGATAACAATGCCCAAAAACGAGAGGAATGATTGAACTCTCTGGTATGACACAGTTCATGCAATAACACGTGTTCCACCAAAGTCGCTGGCAGAAAGAGCAACTTATAATTGAGATTGATTCTTTGCTGCGTAGAACAACTGCCCCATCGCGTCCTTTGTCCACGGATACTCAAGCCTTTGAACTTCAAATCCGTATCTTCGCTCAATGCTTGCAACCAACGTCCCAGATGATTGCGAGCTTTCATACGAAGCCATTTTTGAAGAAGTTCAACGCATACAGCCGCTTGTCGAACATTGCCCTGCAACAACAATTGAGAGGGCTTTAAATACGTCAGCCACAAACAGTCTTGATTAACATGGTCGTAATGAATAGACCACTTTTCATGGATAGATAAAAGCTCTAAAGATTGGGGTAACTTTTTCGAAGTCGCCATGTTGATACACCTGCTACTACTCTATCGCTCGCCGGCCGGATAAAGCATCCGCCAAAGTGCGAGCATCTGTCATTTCAAGCTCACCCCCCATCGGGATTCCATGCGCAATGCGCGACACACGTAGAGGCAATGATTTTACCATTTCAAAAATATAATGAGCCGTTGCTTCACCTTCAATGGTGTGATTTGTTGCAATAATCAACTCTTTCACACCTTCAATGCGTTGATAGAGCTCGTCCATCCCTAAATGGCTCGGCCCAATGCCATCTAAAGGAGATAAATGTCCCATCAAAACAAAATAATGACCGCTATAAATACTCGTTTGTTCGATCGCAAGAATATCGGCTGGCGTTTCCACGACACACAACAAACTAGAATCCCTTTTTGAATTAGAACAAATGTTGCACAATTTTTGTTCGCTTAACGTACGGCACTGTTCGCATTGCCCCACCTGCTGAACAGCATCAGCAATGGTGTCAGCAAGCTCTTGCCCTTTGGCTCTATCCTTAAGCAACAAATGAAACGCCATGCGCTGTGCCGTTTTAGGCCCCACTCCTGGCAAACAACGAAAGGCTTCGATTAAAGCATCAATTAGGGGACTAAATCTCATGCGACTATCCACTATTATTTTAGAATTGCCTTCTTATAGGTAATTCTTGTTTGGACTTATCTAATAACCGCGCGTTCTTATTTCATTCAAAATGATATGCCAAATAAGTGACATTATTCTGAATCAAAATGCTCTGGTAACTGCATGTCTTTTGCGACACGGCCCATTTCTTCTTTGATCGCAGCTTCAATTTTTTGCACTGCAGAATTAATAGCAGCCTTTACAAGATCCGCAATCATCTCTTCCTCTTCCCCGATTAAGGTAGGAGATACATAGACATCAATTGCCTGATGTAAGCCATTGAAAGTAATTTTCACTAAGCCTCCGCCAGCTTCACCAATAACCCGTAACTGCTCAATCCTTGCTTGCGCCTGTTTCATTTGATCTTGCATCTTTTTTGCTTGTTCCATGAGTTGTTGCATAGAAGCTTCTGACATAACGAACCTCTCTTTATGTGAATAAATAGAAATGATCTGCGATATTCAAGGAAGCGCGAGCCTACAGATTTTCAAATAAGTCGCAAGAAGGGCTCGGTTTCTTACCAAGGCCTACTCATGAAGATGATTGCAGTTATAACTTTGTGCAAAGAACAAGGCTGGGAGGGGCTTACTCCCCCAATGGCTTGATTAATGAGGCATCTACACTCGCCCCTAATTCATTCACCATCTTCTGAACCAATGGATCGCCTTCGATACTTTTCACGGCTTTAACCTGCTTTTCATTTGCCAAGCGCTGCGCCGTCTGCGCAGGGGTTTCACCTGTAGGGGTTCCTAATTCAACCTTCACACGCAATGTCTGATTTAAAGTGCGACTCACCGCATCGTTCAAGCGAGCCAAGACTTTATCGTTCAATAACGCCGCATGCTTTGAATCCAATACCAACTGCATCAGGCCATCAGACAAGGTTTTCAATTCGCAATTAGAAGCTAATGCATACGTCATACCGCTTAATTGACAGCTCGATAACAACTCGCCCCAAGAAGGAATTGCCTGATTTACTGGCTTAGCTGGTGAGTGAACGGCTTGCTTGATTGGTTCCGGCGTGGGTACAGATTGCACGGCAGCAGGCGCGGCAGGCGCCACTGATCGAACCGCAAGCGTCGCATTCCCTTTTCCGGACACATCCACAGGCTGAAACGCCAACATACGCAGCAAAGTCATCTCAAAGCCCTGGCGATCCGAACTGGCTAACGGAAGATCGCGTCGCCCAAACAAAGCAATTTGGTAAAACAATTGCGCATCTTCTTTGCTTAGTTTTTTACTGATCTCCAAAATAAATGCAGAAGACTCAAACTGTGCATCTATTGCGTCAGGAACCACTTGAGCCACCACAATGCGGTGCAAAAAGGTTAATAGCGCTTCCAACACATTTCCAAAATCGGCGCCTTGCTCTGTTAATTGCGCGGTCAGCTTTAAGAGCTGAGGAGCATCTTTTGCAATCAAGGCAGCAATCAAATCTTCAACAACATGCTCATTCACAACACCAAGCATTTGACTCACGTCTTCCACATTCAAGCTGCCTTTGCTGAACGACACCCCCTGTTCAAGCAAACTCAATGCATCACGCACACTGCCATTTGCAGACTGAGCAATTTGTTCAATTGCAGTAAGGTCGTACGGAAGTTTTTCCGCTTGTAAAATGTGCTCCAAATAATGAGCAATACGCTCAGGAGAGACTTTTCGTAAATTAAACTGCAAACAGCGCGATAACACCGTCACAGGTAACTTTTGAGGATCGGTGGTCGCCAACAAAAATTTCACGTGAGGAGGAGGTTCTTCTAAGGTCTTTAACAAGGCATTAAAACTATGCCCTGAAAGCATGTGAACCTCATCAATGAGATAAATCTTAAAACGCCCATAAGACGGTACGTATTGAACGTTTTCCAATAATTCTCGAATGTCTTCCACTTTCGTATGAGACGCAGCATCAATTTCAATTAAATCGACAAATTTACCTGCATCGATCTCTTGGCAAGCACTGCATTGTCCACACGGAGTAGCACTGATGCCTTGTTCACAGTTCAAACATTTCGCAACTATGCGAGCAACGGTGGTCTTTCCAATGCCTTGGATACCGACAAATAAATACGCTTGGTGAATACGCTGCTCATTTAAGGCATGCGTCAGTGATCGAATGACATGCTCTTGGCCAATCATGGTTTCGAACGCATTAGGCCGCCATTTTCTAGCAAAGACTTGATAGGACATAACTTTTGATGAATTTGAATCGTGAATAACAACAAAGCGCCAGCCGATCTTCACACCCGTATCCATCACTACCGCTGCTTCCTTCCGGATCTGACGGGGTTCGCAACTTTGCGTTGCAAAGGGGCCGACGCTATGAAGGGACGGATTCTCTGATAATGGATCAGGGATGTCGAATGTTTTCGAGACGCGATAAATCCGTCTCTACAGTATGTGCCGATCGTCATCCCCGCGAAACTTCTGTTCCGTCATCCCCGCGAAAGCGGGGATCCAGGTCTTTGCTACAAGTTGTGGGCAAAGGACAATAAACGATGGGCTTTTAAGATTCCTGTCTTTAACACCTCCCCCATACCGATAAATTGATCGTCATCCATATACAGACGTACCAAACCGAATTCTTGGCAAGGAGATTGTATCGTTTGACCAAATTGTAACGCTTGTGCTTCTTGCGTACTTAAGATGCAAATTGGCAAATGTAAAAGCATCGCGCCGATCGGTAATAACGTTTTATCAAGCGCAGCCAAACCGCCTTCTTCAAAGATTGTTTCCACTTGTTCTAAAGAAATCATTCGGCTCTCTTTTAATGACCCAACGGCCAAACGACGCAACTCTGTTACATAGGCTCCGCACCGCAATTCTTCACCGATATCTTCCACTAAAGTACGGATATATGTTCCTTTGCTGCATCGCACTTCTAGTGTCATAAAATCGTGATCCCGATGAATCAAACGCAGCTCATAAATCTGGATCGAACGCGCGGGACGTTCCACTGTTTTGCCTTGACGCGCCAATCGATACAACGGTGTTCCTTGATGCTTTAACGCAGAATACATAGATGGCACTTGCTGCACATGCCCAACGAATTTCGCCAATATTTTTTGCAAAAAAGCATCGCTCACATGTTGCGTAGAACGTTGTTCAATGATGCTGCCCTCTCGATCACTGGTCGTTGTTTTCTTGCCTAATTCAGCAGTCACTCGATAAAACTTATCCGCATCCAACAAGAACTGTGAAAATTTTGTCGCTTCTCCAAAACAAATCGGCAATAAACCTGTCGCTAAGACATCCAAGCTGCCAGTATGCCCTGCTTTTTTTGCTTGGAATAAACACTTGATTCTTTGTAACGCTTGGTTCGAAGAGATGCCTTCCGGTTTATCCAAAACAAAGACACCCGTTAAATCACGAAATACGGATTTCATAAGTACTCAACCTAAATTGAAATTTTAAAAGTTTGCATTATATTGATGCGTTATGGATAAGTTCACTATTTACAAACAACTCCTCTTCATATTCGGATTGATGGCGGTATTAGTCGTTCCGAATCGCTATCCGAAAAGCGTCCGAATTATTGGATTGATTCTTTATTTCGTTTTGGTTTTGCTTTTGTATGGCACAACTGGTTTTTCGCAAACCAAAATTGATGTCACTGAATTGGCAAAACAATACCCTGCAAAAACAGCTCTCTCCAAAAAAGCATTGCATCTCAAAACAGGCATGACCAAAAAACAAGTCATCAATTTGTTAGGTCCTCCCACATGGGCAAAAAATGAAACTGGGATTTCTTTGGTTTGGTTATGGAATAACGGCCGTTGCAACCCGGTGTATGTCACATTCAACAAACGAATGAGAGTCAATGGCTTCGATGAAGGTCGAGAGGAATGCTTAGAAGAAAAATACGACGCGCTCCCTGAAGATCAATTCTTGTGCTCAAACAAGAACAATCAAGCACTGTGCCACCTTTAATCGTCATACCCGCTAATCGTCATACCCGCGAAAGCGGGTATCCAGTATTATCAACCTACTTTCTGACCCTCCGCTTTCACAGCAATGATGATCGCAACACAATACGTCTCTACTGGCCATCCGAATAAAGCTGCTTATAATCCCTCTGCTTTCTAACTTCGAAGGAGATCCCTATGGACAAGGAAATAAAAAATCGACTTGTGTCGAAAGAACCCTGGATACGATTGTTGTTGATGGTGGTATTTGCTTTTGTAAATTACATCGTACAAATGGTGGTGTGGGCGATTGCAGCCGTTCAATTCATTTTGATCTTGGTACTCGGCAATCCAAACAAGAATCTGTCGCACTTTAGCGATGGCCTCTGTGCTTTCTCATTTCATATTTTGAAATACCTCACCTATATCGAAGACACAAAACCCTATCCTTTTACTTCTTGGCCAAGCAGTAAAAAGTAACTCTTGATGAAATAAAAAAGGCGCTTTAAAAGCGCCTTTTTTGTTATCTAGTAGTCACATAATCACATACCACAAAATCGCGAAGAAATGACAGACAGTGCCTGCAATTACAAAGAGATGCCAAATCGCGTGTGTGTACTTCATGCTCTTCCATGCATAAAACAAAATACCACCGGTGTAACACAAACCACCTAAAGCTAACCAAAGCAAACCATGTGTTGGCAAAGTATGCATTAATGGCACGATCGCAATCACGACAACCCAGCCCATGCAAAGATAAATCAACATAGAAATAAAATGGAATCGATAGAGAAAGAACAGCTTAAATAACACGCCCGCGAACGCTAAGCCCCAAACAATGCCAAACAAGGTCCATCCCCAATCGCCACGCAATGTCACCAGACAAAAAGGCGTATACGTGCCAGCAATGAGCAAGAAAATAGATGTGTGATCCAATGTTTTCAGAAATCTTTTGATCGAAACAATAGGAATGCTGTGATAAAGCGTCGATGTGAAATAAGCCGTAATAATAGAAGCACCAAAAAGAGAAGTGCTCACAATCTTCCAAGCATCGTGTTGCCTGATTGAAGCAAGCACAAGAATGACAAGTGCTGCAATCCCTAGTCCAAACCCAATGCCGTGAGTTGCTGAATTTAATACTTCCTCTCGCGCTGTGTAGGCGGGGTAAGTTTTCATAAAGATTGTCCTATAGAAGCATTTCTTTTGATTTAAGCTTTTTCAGCACACATCCGCAAGAACAGCCACTAATTGGAGGCGCGATAAATAGCGTCTCTACGTTTTTAATGGGATAGCGCTAATCTGCTGGGGAAAAGCATAATTTCGTCTAAACTGTTTAATAACACTCGTCAAACGGGATCTCTTTCATGACATTTCGCTCTCTTATCGCATGTTGTTTACTTATTTTTGTTCAAACAACTTTCGCGGCACCTAATACTGTTACTCAAAAACAATTCATTCATTCCATCTTGAAATACGCTCAATCCGTCAATAATCAAATCAAAACAGATAGAGAACAATTAGAGGACATGCATCAAAAATGGGTTTCGGGAGATGCGCTTGGTCCGGATGAAACTCAATGGATCACTCAATTAGCGCAGTCCTATGGAATTAAAACGTTTGAACCTTCGAACCCAAAATTTTGGGAAAAATTGCAAGACCGTGTCGACATCATTCCAAGTTCATTGGTCATTGCTCAAGCCATTTATGAATCGAACTGGGGTCGCTCTCGTTTTTCAAAACAAGCAAATAATTTCTTCGGGCAACGTTGCTATAAAGATGGCTGCGGCATCATCCCGTTGCAACGAGCAGCAAACGATCGTTACGAAATCCGTCAATTCAAAAACCAACAAGCTTCCATTCGCAGTTACATTCACAATTTAAATACACATGCGAACTATCATGACTTGCGTCAATTGCGTTTAAAGATGAGGTCTTCACAGAAAGCACCTTCCGGCACTGTGTTAGCAAAAGGGTTACAAACCTACGCAGAACAAAGCACTTACGTACAAGGCATTCAAAGCATCATTAACACGTATCATTTATCTAAATACGACGCTTAAAGAAGACGTATTGAGAATACAGAATGAAAGTCATCCCCCGCGAAAGCTAAGGATCCGGGAGTGTTCACTGAACTGTGTCAATTTAAAAATTAAGTAGAAGAGGAACAAAGGGCTTGATGTAAAGTTTGAAGGTTTTTACCTCGATCCATCATTCCCATTCCTCTCTATATTTAAGGAGAATTGACATGTCTAAAAAG
>JAHJDF010000094.1 GCA_018812595.1 Gammaproteobacteria bacterium | reverse complement strand
CTCACACTGGTCCAAGAAGAGGCGAGGTCTTTGCAGAGTCCACCTTTGCCAAGCAGATTGCGGCTATTGAAGCAGGTCTAATGCCACCCATAATTAAGGTGGGGAATTTAGAGAGTATTCGAACATTTTTAGATGTTAGGGATGCGGTTAAGGCATATTGGATTCTGGTGAACAGGTGTCTACCGGGTGAGGTCTATAATGTAGGTGGAGCTGAGACAATGACCATAGGGGAAATGTTGAATAGATTGGTCAAGCTTTCTACAGTAAAAAATATAGCCATTGAGGTTGACCCTGGCCGTTTAAGACCATCGGATGTAACCTTACAAATCCCCTGCATTGATAAATTTGTCAAAGCTACTGGGTGGCAGCCGGAGATTAAATTTGAGAAGACATTAGAAGATACTCTGAATTATTGGCGGAGCTATTTTGGGACAGAAGTTGAGTAGATATGAAGAAGTGCTTTGGTAAATTAATAGTAAAGAGATATGTAAAGCGTCTACTGCATCCTACATGAAAGCATCAAAAAATCAGGGATAACGATTAGAGAAAAGAAGGATTAAAATGAAAGAGATAAAGATAGACAATACCCTTAAATATTTCTTGAATGAGATTAAATTACTAAAAGATGAAATTATCAGTATTTATCTCTTTGGCTCCAGGGCAAAAGGTAATTTCCGTCCGGATTCAGATTACGATCTGCTTATCGTGGTAAAGAAGAAGGAGAGGAAGTTTATTGATGGCCTTTATGAAGGGGTAATAAATACCCTTCTTAGAGATGGAAGATTAATGTCATTAAAGGTATTTGAAAAGAAGCAGTTTGAATATCTTGCTTCAATTCCAACACCTTTTATGGAAAGAGTAATAAAGGGGGGAGTAAAAATTGGATGAGCCAACAAAAAAACTGATAGAGGGATACTTAGAAAAGTCTAAGGAAAAGTTGAAAGTAGCTAATAAGTTGTTGACAGATAGTTTTTATGATGATGCTATATCGAGGGCTTATTATGCTGTTTTTCACGCAGCTCAGGCAGCTTTACTTATAGAGGGAGCAAAGGCCGAGACACACAAAGGAGTAGTGATGCTTTTTGGCCTCCTATTGGTAAAAACAGGCAAAATAGATAAAAAGTATGGTAGATTTCTTTCGAATCTTAAAGACGATAGAGAAACAGGGGACTATGAAGTTATGTCCTGGATGGATGAAGAAGATGCTCAAAATGCCACTACAGAAGCTGAAGAATTCATCAGGGCTGTTGAAAAGTTCATAAGAAATAGTCTTAACCAGGATTAATGAAATTAACCGGATTGCACAGGATTTTTCATTTTTAGACACTGATTTGTACTGATCAAACACTGATCTTAATCTTAACGACTAATAGTCAGCGTAAATCTGCGGCTGGGTAGTTAAAATGTTAAATGTTTAGTTTAATTTTTAAAGTCTCGTACAAGTCTCGTCAAAGTCCCTGTTAAAAACTATCCTGTATATCCTGTTCATCCTGTCAAAATTTGATTAGGTGAATTATTACGACAGGATTAACAGGATATACTGGATTGAAATTAAGAAAAATCTTGTTAATCTTGTATATCCTGTCAAAGATCTATTAGGTGAACTATTATGATTCGGTTTTGAAGAAGGCCTGAAAAGTTTCGAGCTGTAATGACAGTTGGTTGAGGTGGTGAAAAATATGTACCTAAACAATAAATTAGTTTTTCTAGCCGGGGCAACCGGACTGGCCGGCTCCAGTATCCTGGAGTATATTCTTAAGAACTATCCATCAACGGAAATTCGGGCATCTTATTACAAACATACAGAGCCATTTATTAAACATAAAAGAATAGACTATGTTTATGGTGACTTAAAATCAAAAGAGGATTGCAGGAAGATGGTCCGGGGGTGTGATTGTGCGATTATGGCGGCAGCATACACCGGTGGGGCAAAAATGATTACTTCCTCACCGTGGGAATATGTAAGCGATAATTTGATTATGAATATGCAGATGTTGGAGGCATTCTATCTTGAAGGTGTAAAACGAGTCGTTTCTATTGGGACGGCCGTTGAGTATCAGGAATTTGAAGGACATATCAAGGAAGATGAACTGGATTGGAATAGAGATCCTCACCCGGCTTATTTTGGTATTGGATGGGGCAAGAGGTACATCGAGAAATTGTGTGAATTCTGTCATGTCAAATATGGTATGGAAATAATTAATGTAAGGTTAGCCAATATCTTTGGTCCTTATGCAAAATTTGATCCCGATACCTCTAATTTTATTCCGGCAATTATTCGTAAGGCAATGGATAAGATGGAGCCTTTCGAAATATGGGGTAGCCCTGATGTGACAAGGGATGTGATCTACTCAGAAGATTTCGCAAGAGCGATTGTGATGATGATGGATGATGACAAAATCAAGTTTGACACCTTTAACATAGGTTCCGGAGTGAAAACAACTGTCGGTGATGTTGTTGAATGGGCATTGAAATATGCCGTCCACAAGCCAAAGAAGATCAACTATTTAACAGATAAGCCTACCACAATTAAGTTCAGGGCACTTGACTGTTCAAAGGCCAGGGAGATTCTTGGATGGGAACCCCAATACCCTATTGAGGAAGGGGTCAAAAAAACTACTGAATGGTGGATTGAGAACAGGAGTTGGTGGACAAAATGAATCCCGTTAGACCTCCATGGTTTTATACATATCGATACTTAAAAACTGGTATGGGCAAAAGATATTTAAGAAATCGCATACAGGAAGGTCTAACGGGATGAAAACAGAGAAACATGATGCCATCGTTTTATCGAGTTCGGATGAAAAGACTGCTCAAAAAGAATTTGTAGATTACTTTAAATCTTGTCCATTACCCGATGATGAGATTTTGCCAAATCTTGGCCTGTATTTAACTTCAAAGAACTTATCAAGGATACTATTCTTCTATGAGATATACAAAAAGATACTCCATACCCATGGGATTATTGTTGAGTTTGGGGTAAGATGGGGACAAACACTATCGATTATGTCTGCCTTAAGGGGTATATTTGAGCCTTTTAACAGACATAGGAAGATAGTAGGATTTGATACCTTCGAAGGATTCAAAGGAATGGGTAAAGAAGATGGTGAACTTTGTGAATGTAAGGATGGATCTTTTTCGGTATCATCGGCTTATGAGAAATACCTTGACAAGATTTTATCTTTGCAAGAGAGCCTGAATCCAATATCCCATTTAAAGAAATATGAACTTGTAAAAGGAACTGCATCCGAAACAATACCCACATACTTAAAGAAACATCCGGAAACCATTGTCTCGTTAGCGGTTTTCGACTTTGATATATATGCCCCGACAAAAATTGCCTTGGAGGCAATTCGACCTCACTTATTTAAAGGAAGCATTCTGGTGTTTGATGAATTGTGCGATGACATATTTCCTGGTGAAACAAATGCCTTGCAGGAAACACTTGGTTTGAGTAACATAAGAATTTAAAGACTTCCAATCACTTCTAAAATTTCATATTTGGAGATAGAATGACACCGTCTTGTAACGAGATTAGAAAAAATATATTAAGGATTTCAAAGGTAAGCGGGCATGGACATATACCGACCTGTTTTTCTATCATAGAAATTCTGTATGCTGTCTATAGTGCCATCAAACATGATCCTAAAAATCCGTCATGGGAAGATCGGGACATATTTATTTTAAGCAAAGG
>JAHJDF010000093.1 GCA_018812595.1 Gammaproteobacteria bacterium | reverse complement strand
GCTACAGAGTTTGTTGAAATCGTGATGCTACGTGTCTTTAAGATCGTGAAGAATTTGAAACAAGATGGCCTTGATCTCTCAATCTGGATGCCCACACAGCTGTTAACGCTATTTACAGCCGAAGCTCCAAAGGAAGATGAAGAACCAACAAACATATATCAGTGGCGTGAAATCGTTCGGGAAATGTTAAAAAAAAGTGAAGACCCGCGCACATTCGATGCTTTTGGAAAAGACCTTATGCTGTATTTTGCAGAGCAAGGTCAATATCAAGCATTAGCAGATTTTATGAAAACTTTACAAAGAAAGGATGCTGTAGATCTTTGTGTTATGGATGGAAGCGAAGATAGTCAATTAACAAAGAAAGCTACGAATTGTCAGTTAGCAGCCAACAAGAAAATTATTCTATTACTGACTCGATTCTTGGCGATTCGCTATTATTTTCAACAATATATGTTGATCTCAGGGGCAGAAGAAAAAGATATAGAATCTGATAGCTTTTTTTACTCTTTTTCCCCTGGTTTAGCCAACAAGCAGCAACGCGTTGGACATTTTGACGCTATGTTACAGAAGCTAATAGAAGAAGGATGTTCCTTTGAAAATTTAAAATCAGTTTTCAAGGGGGCTGACAAGTTCTCTGCTAGCTATATCAAAAAAGGCCTTGCAATATTTATTACTAGGTATCAGCCATCAGAGCGGTATTACACGCTTTTTAAAGCATTAGAGAAGGAGGTGATGAAGGATGGGTATGAAGAAGATCAATTCGTCACCGCTTTTAATGTCTTTCAAAAAAACTTTGTTCGAAAGATTCAAACAAAAGGTTTGCTAGGGTTGAAAAAAAGATAATCGCTTTAAAGAGGGAAGAAGAAAGCGTAGCGAGCATTGTTGTGTGAGTGAACGAACACTAGATTCTTCCTGTCAAACTGGCTATCTTGCTGCGCTTCAACAGGGAGCGTGCTTTTTCTTATGTCGGATAGCGAACAGCCTTCTTTTCAGATTCAGCTTCAAGAACCTCATACTTTAATCATCACGCTATCGGGACGGTTAGATATGAAGACGGTTCCTATTCTCTGGCAGTCTTGTATCGATGCGCAGGAAAAACATCATCCCGCCCAATTGATTCTTGAAGCGGAAAAGGTGACTTATTGCGATGGGGCAGGGGTTGCTTTGTTTCGTGCATTGCAGAAACGCCAGGAAGATGCGAAAGCGACTTTTCAGATCAATCATTTGGATCCGCAATTTCAACAGTTAATGCAAGCGGTTCAACATAAAGCAACTGCGCAACAAATGAATGAACACGAACCGTTGCCGTTTCGCGCAGGAGTGGGATTGATCACTGTCGATATGGTGCGCGATATAAAAAACAACGTGGCGTATCTAGGCGCCTTGTCCTATCAATTGTTTCATTCTTTAAGGCACCCTAAATGGATTCGTTGGAAAGACATGTGGGTGGCTGTCGAAAACGTAGGGCCGAAAGCGTTTCCGATTGTTGCATTAATTGGATTTCTCATTGGCCTTATCACCACTTTTCAATCGGCTCGTCCGCTCGGTGAATTCGGCGCTCAAATTTATATCATCAATTTAGTTGGTCTCGGTTTGGTTCGAGAAATGGGCCCTCTAATGACGGCCGTTTTATTGGCAGGACGTACTGCATCTTCTTTTGCTGCTGAATTAGGAACGATGAAGATTAATCAGGAAATCGATGCGTTAACGACCATGGGGTTGAATCCTATTCGTTTCTTAACGGTGCCGCGTATTTTGGCAACTACGATGATGACTCCTTTTCTCAATCTGTTTCTCATCTTGTTTGGATTGCTTGGCTGCGGTGTGGTGATGTTTTATTTAGGTTATCCCGTGCAAACTTTTTTCAAACAACTGAAGGTTGCTATCAACTTTTCAGATTTTATGACGGGTTTTATTAAAGCTATTGTCTTTGGATTTGTGATTGCAGGAATCGGTTGTTTCGATGGGTTAAAAACAAAATCAAACTCAAGTGCAGTAGGGCTTTCTACAACAAAAGCAGTGGTGGATTCGTTAATCATGATTGTGATCGTCGATGGTATTTTCGCTGTTATTTACTATGTTTTGGGAGTGTGAGTGTGATGACTCGTCCGATCATTCAAGTCGAGCATTTGATTGCAAAATACGATGAACGTGTGATTTTGGATGACATCTCTTTTGAAGTTTCGAGCGGTGAAATTTTCTTCATTGTGGGTGGATCCGGTTGTGGCAAAACCACATTGCTTAATAACATGATTGGTTTGATCGAACCTGCGGGTGGAGACATTTGGATCGATGGTGACGACATGGCGACAGCTACGTATTTTGAACAATTAGCGATGTTGAAAAAAATTGGAGTGATGTATCAAAGCGGCGCTCTTTTTGGTTCGATGGACTTGTTAGAAAACGTGCGATTACCTTTGGAAGAATTTACTGCTTTACCGTCTGAAGCGATGGATTCGATTGCTGGTGATAAGTTGGCCATGGTGGGATTGGAAGGTTTTGAGCACTATATGCCGTCAGAAATTAGTGGGGGTATGCGAAAGCGTGCCGCTATTGCACGAGCGATGGCGTTGGATCCAAAGATTTTATTTTTAGACGAGCCGTCTGCGGGATTGGATCCGATTACGTCATTGCAATTGGACCGTTTAATTGCTGATTTGTCGCAAATTTTGGGGATTACGTTTGTGATTGTTTCGCATGAATTAGCGAGCATTGATGCTATTGCGGAGCGCGTAGTTATGTTGCATCAAGGGAAAATTCTTGCAGAGGGCGATCCTAAGGTTTTAAAAGAGGATAGAAATCCGTTGATTCATGATTTCTTTAATCGCTCGTTAGAAGAAAGGACTGAAGTATGAAATCAAATTCAGAAGCAAATTATTTGCGAATTGGCACGTTTGTTATTTTGGGCATTACGTTGCTGATTGTTGTGATCTTGGTGCTTGGGTCGGGCGTTTTATTTCGCAAAGAGCTTTATGTCGAAACGTATTTTGATGATTCTGTACAAGGCCTTTCTGAGGGGTCTCCTGTGAAATATCGTGGGTTGAATATTGGGCATGTCAAAACCATTAATTTCGTGAATCGTATTTATAAAAACAAAAACAAAGGGTTTTCTAATGAACAATACATTTATGTTGTGATGGCGATTACTCACGATTTCTTAACAAACGGAAAAAGCCTCTCGCAAAATATAGCGTTCGATGTGAAGAAAGGGCTCCGAGTTAAGTTGGCGCTTCAGGGGTTAACCGGAAATGCATACCTTGAAATTGATTTTATGAATCCACGAACAAACCCTTCATTGCCTGTCTATTGGCGGCCGAAATATTTATATATTCCTTCTGCGACGAGTACGTTGACGAAATTTAGTGAGAATGTTGAATATATTTTGGATGAGTTGAAACAAGTGAAAATCACAGCACTCTTTAATGACATGCATAAACTTGTGAATAATACGGATCAAACGGTGTCTAGAATCAATGGGGTTGTAACGCAATCTCAACAGGAAATGAATGATGCGGTGAGCAACTTGCAAACAACCTCAGAAAATCTAAGAGTGCTGAGTGCGCGAGCGAAAGATTATCCTTCATCGGTATTGTTTGGAGCGCCGCCCCCGCGGTTAGATCCGAATCAGTTGTGAGACTAAGTTTATGAAAAAGATTTTTATTTCTACTGTTTTGATGACGACTTTGTTGTTAACGGCCTGCATTCATGTGCCTTATGCGCAACGTCAGCAGTATCTGTTGCACGTTGCGAAGCCGGCGAAGGTGAAAATAGCGCGAGACACAATTGAAATACCGAGGACAACCATTGCTGCTCCTTTCTCTGATTTAACGTTTGTTTATCGTACGAGCGATACACAGTATCTCAGCGATTTTTACAATATGTTTATGGCACCCCCTGCAGAGAATATTCATCAAGTGATGGTGCAATATATGACGTCGATGGGGTTGTTCCATCAGGTTGAGACCAATCATTTCTATTTGCAGCCGCGATATGTTCTAACGTCTCATGTTATTTCTCTTTATGCAGATTATCGAAATTCAAATCGGCCAATGGCTGTGATGTGTATCTACTTCGCTTTGTTGGCGTCTCATAAAGGAGTGTATCGCCCCGTATTTACAATCACTTTATCTCAAGCGACGCCTTTAATGCGGAAAGACAGCGATAGTTTAGTGAAAGCGTGGAATGTGGATTTACAACGTATTTTGAAGCAGTTGTCGTATCGTCTACGACGAATTTAGTATGATTTTTATCGTCATCCCCGCGTAGACATTGTCATCCCCGTGTAGGCGTCGTCATCCAAGCAAAGGCGGGGATCCAGGAATTTGGATTCCAGTAAAAAGCTAAGAATGACGGCAGTAAATAGGTAAAAAATGAAATGAAAAAAAGCCAGAACTTAATTTGGATTGATCTTGAAATGACTGGTTTAGAGCCGAAGCACGATCGTATTATTGAAATTGCAACGATAGTGACTGATTCAAATTTAAATATTTTGGCAGAAGGACCAGATATTGCGATTCATCACAGTCAACGCGTGTTAGATCTTATGGATGAGTGGAATGTAAAACACCATGGAGAATCGGGACTGATTCAGCGGGTTCAAGAGAGCAAGATCACTTGTAAGAAAGCAGAAGCGATGACATTAGAATTTCTTAAACAATATGTGTCTCCACAGAAGTCTCCGATTTGCGGTAACAGCGTGTGGCAAGACAGACGTTTCTTGTCGAAATGGATGCCTGAATTGGAAAAATTTTTTCATTATCGTCAGATTGATGTTTCATCGTTTAAAGAAATCGCATTGCGATGGGCGCCTAAGACCGCCAAGCTTTTTAATAAAAAATCAAAACATCGCGCGTTGAGTGATATTCGGGATTCCATTGATGAATTGAAGTTTTACCGAGAAAAATTATTCATTGGGAATAGGGAGTAATGCTTTTATTGTCATGCTCGCATCGACATGACAGATACAGGCGTCGTAAAAACAACATTTTTATCACAAGGAGGAAAGATCTATGAACATCATTATCGCTTTTATTATTGCGTACCTATTAGGGTCCGTTTCGACATCAATTCTTGTTTGCAAACTTGCAAAGTTGCCTGATCCACGTTCGCAAGGTTCAGGGAATGCGGGCGCCACAAACATGTTGCGTTTTGCTGGAAAGAAATTGGCTCTTCTGACATTGGCTGGCGATATGTTGAAAGGTGTCTTGGCGGTTTTGATTGCCAGATGGATTGGAGTGATGAGCGTCGAGTTAGGCATCGTTGCTTTTATCGTATTCTTAGGCCACGTGTATCCCATTTATTTTCGTTTCCAAGGGGGAAAAGGGGTCGCGACATTCCTGGGAGCCTTGTTGGCTTTATCGCCTTTGACAGGGGCTCTTGCACTTATTACTTGGGTTGTTGTGGCACTTGTTTTTCGTTACTCCTCTTTGGCTTCAATCATTGTGGCCTTGTTGACACCTTTCTACATATTTGTGCTGTCTAACCCAGCTTATGTTTTAGGATTGGTTTTGATCTCTTTGTTATTGATTTGGAGACATCGAAAAAACATCGACCGTTTGAGATTACGTTCCGAACCAAAAATCGGTCGTTAAACGAATGAAGCTGCACCGTCATTCCTAGCTGCAGCTAAGAATCCAGTCTTCCGTCATTCTTAGCTTCTTGCTGGAATCCAGTAAATATATCAATTCTGGATCCCCGCTTTCGCGGGGATGACTGGGTACGTGCTTATCCAGGGCAATACGATGCGCCTGGATCCCCGCCTTTGCTGGGATGACGATATCTACGTGTGGATGACGACGGTGCTCAATTCATTCAACGACCAACGAGCGCGTGCTTTGATTTCAAGATCGTCTTTTTCTCCACGCATCAACCGTTGGCATCCCGTATAAGCAATCATTGCACCGTTATCGGTGCAAAATTCCAGACGAGGATAAAAGAGTTCTCCCTCTAGTTGATGCATGAGTTGTTTGAGTTTTTCTCGAAGCCGTAAATTTGCGCTGACCCCGCCCGCGATGACTAACCGACGCAATCCTGTTTGTTTGATGGCTCGTTGGCATTTGATCGTTAAAAGATCGACAACTGCTTCTTGAAAAGCGATTGCGATGTTTGCTTTTGTTTGCTCGTCTAACGTTGTTTTTTTGGCGACGTTTACCACCGCTGTTTTAAGGCCGCTAAAACTAAAATCTAATCCCGGTCGTTTGAGCATGGGGCGTGGAAAATGAAACCGTTTCTCATTTCCTTTTTCGGCCAATTTAGCTAAAGCCGGTCCTCCAGGATAAGAAAGCCCAAGTAGGTGAGCGGTTTTATCAAACGCTTCTCCTGCAGCATCGTCTAACGATTCGCCCAAGACGTCATAGTCTCCAAAGCTACTGACGCGAATGAGCAAGGTGTGTCCGCCTGAAACAATTAAAGCGAGGAAAGGATAGGATGGGGGATTGTTTTCCAACATGGGCGCTAACAGATGCGCTTCCATGTGATGCACCCCTAACGTTGGAACATCTAAAGCAAATCCAAGGCTGCGGCCTATGGTTGCTCCGACGAGTAATGCGCCAATCAAACCAGGTCCCGCGGTGTAAGCAATGCCATCGATTTGTTGTTTTGAAAGGTGTGCTTGTTGCAACGCTTTTTCAATCAATGGCAAAGCAATGCGGATGTGATCACGAGAGGCTAATTCAGGGACGACTCCTCCGTATTGAGCATGAATTGGAATTTGACTAAACAATTCATTAGCGATGAGTCCTTTTTCAGAATCGTAAACAGCGATTCCCGTTTCATCACAAGATGTTTCAATACCTAGAACACGCAAGACGAGATTCCTTTTAAATAATGTTTCTAACCGATGTCGTCCTTAGCTGCAGCTAAGGAATGATGATCAAAAATGTACGTGAAAATTAAATGGCGCTCCATTTCTATCTATCAAAGGCTAAACTCGTATAATGCACATCCTTTAAAACGTACCACGAGATTTGTTATGTCCGAACGATCAATTATGCCCAAACCATCAATGACGCCCCCAGTAAACAATCATGAATTCCATATCCCGGTGATGGGAACAGGATTCACTATCGACACCCCTCTTAAAGTTGCCAAGTATGGAATTTCATCAGTTATTTCGTTGGTTGACGATGTGTTGATTGAACAGATGCGAAAGTTTTACTGCAAATTGTTTGGTCGGCCTTATACACCTATCACGAACACAGATGAGGATCCGAGGGCTCATCGCATTACTGCATACCTTAATTTAATTGCAGATTTGGTGACAGAACAGGTCAAAAAATTGCAGGCTTCTGGATTTGAAAAGGGTAGCGACATCACGCGTTATTTCGAGTTGTTACCGCCGGAATCGATGATCAAAAAACAGTATTTCGATATGTTGCGGACGGAAGATCCTAAAAAGAAATTCGAGCAGCAAGAACAACTGCGTTTTTTGGCAGCGCCTGGAAGTATCGATGTCAACATCATGACTAAATTGAACCGTCCTCGTTTTCGTCATGGAGAAGAGTTGCCCTCTCAATATTCAGATGCGCTTTCTGCTTTACGAGGGTATGCACAGAGCTCTCTCGATTCTTCCATCGTGTTTTCCGCAGGATTCAATCAGTCTTTATACGGTTACATCAGTACATTCGATGATTTTTTTCCTGATGCGAATGGCCGCCTTAAAAAACGCATTATTTTGAAGGTCAGTGATTATCGATCGGCGCTTATACAAGGAAAGTTTTTAGCAAAGAGAGGTTTGTGGGTTTCGGAATACCGTATTGAATCTGCACTCAATTGTGGTGGGCATGCTTTTGCTAATGATGGGTTTTTAACAGGTCCTATTTTGGAAGAATTCAAAAAGAACCGTACAGAACTTTCAGATGGGTTGTATGACACTTATGAAAGAGCCTTGAAGAGCTTGGGTAAAGTTGTGCCAACAGAAAAATTGCCTGTGCGAGTGACCGCGCAAGGCGGCATTGGGACGCATGAAGAACATCAATTTTTGTTACAACACTATCGACTAGATGCGACAGGTTGGGCAACGCCTTTTCTGTTGGTACCAGAAGTTGTGAACATTGATGACGAACATCTTGAAAAGCTTTGTTTAGCGACTGAGGCGGATGTGAAGCTCAATACGTTTTCTCCTTTGGGTATTTCATTTTGGAATCTTCTAACGTCGGCCAGTGAACACGTGCGATTAGCTCGTATTCAGGCAGGGGCTCCGGGCAGTCCGTGTCCGAAAGGTTTCTTGATGTGCAATAACAAGTTATCGGATGTGCCGTATTGCCCAGCTTCTCGCGATTACCTCAAAGTGAAACTGCCAGAAATTGAAAAATTGGATGTTTCAGATCAACAAAAAGATTTGATGAAACAAGAGCTTATGAACAAGGCTTGCATTTGTCATGATTTGGCTGGGAGCGCCACTTTGAAATACGGTATTGATAAAAAAGCGACGATGGCTATTTGTTGTGGGCCAAATATTGTGAATTTTTCTAAAGTCGTATCGCTTGAAGAGATGGTTAATCATATTTATGGGCGGATGGCTTCATTGGCGGGGAACAAGCGTCCTCATATGTTTATCAAAGAGTTAATGATTCACATCGATTATCTTCAAAATGAAGTTCGAAAGTCATTGAATGGTTTGTTGGTAAGGCCTCAAGCTAAATTACATGAAGTTAAAGCCAATCTCTTTAAGAGCATTGAGTACTATCAAAGTCTTTCTGAAGAGCTCTTTCATGAAAAAAAGGATAATTTTTTGGCATTACTCAACCAGCTTAGTCAAGAATTATCTGCTATCCCTGTATAGAGACGCACTGAATTGCATTTTTTCGCTATGAGCCTAAAGGAATCCTGAGGTTGGTTTTCCTTTTGCAATCGGTTTTCTTTGTCATTAGAATGCGCCGCTTTTTGGCCAGGGGCCGCTATTTAACTATTTTTTCGAGGTGAGTTTTTTCATGCCAGGTATTCGAGTAAAAGAAAATGAACATATAGAAGCAGCAATGCGACGTTTTAAACGTATCTGTGAGAAAGCAGGGGTGATTTCTGAAATGCGTCGCCATGAGTTTTATGAAAAACCAAAATGGATTCGGAAACGTAAATTAGCCCAAGCTAAAAAACGTCTGCAAAAAAAGCTTTCTCGCGAAGTGCCTCCACCTATTCGTGGCAGTAAAGCTGGTACTAAAAAGAAAAAGAGCAGAATCAAAACTAGAAAAGCCGATTGATTTTTGAAAACACCTAACGAGTAACTTCTTACGATGTCTCTGAAAACCCGTCTTCAAGAAGATATGAAAAATGCTATGCGTGCGCAGGATAAAGGGCGTCTCTCTATCCTGCGTTTTTTGCTTGCGGCGATGAAACAACGTGAAGTAGATGAACGCATTGAGTTAGATGACATGGAAGTGCTGAAAGTCATCGAAAAATTGGTTAAGCAACACCATGACTCTGTTGAGCAATACAAAAATGCAGGGCGCGAGGAGTTGGCGGAAAAAGAGTTGTTTGAACTCGATATTTTAAAGAGTTATTTGCCAGAACCTTTCAGTGACGCAGAAATCTTAAAATTAATTCAAGAGGCCATACAGACAACACAAGCCGATTCAATGAAGGATATGGGCAAGGTCATTAATTGCCTCAGACCTTCCATTCAGGGACGTGCGGACATGAGTATGGTCAGCGCGAAAATTAAACAGTTATTGTCTGAATAAATTCATATGTCACCTCGCCTTCCTCAATCTTTTATCGATGAGGTGCTGTCACGTGTTGATATCTTAAGCATCATCGAATCTCGTGTGCCGCTTAAGAAAAGCGGCGCAAATTATTCTGCTTGTTGTCCTTTTCATCAGGAAAAAACCCCTTCGTTTATGGTGAGCCCTTCAAAACAGATCTTTCATTGTTTCGGATGCGGGAAGGGCGGTACTGCCATTTCTTTTCTTATGGAATATGAGCACTTGAATTTTATGGAGGTCATAGAGCTTTTGGCTGCACAAACAGGTTTGGAGCTGCCAAAAGAACATGTGGGTTACAAAAAAACAGACGAACAACAGCAGTTGTATCAATTGATGCGACAAGCCGCTGCTTATTTTTATAAGCAGCGTGGACAATCTGAAACCGTGATGCGCTATATCAAACAACGCGGGCTGACAGATGACATCATGAGATCTTTTGGTGTTGGGTTTGCTCCTTCGAATCCTGAACCGTTGTTAGATATTCTGCGCAAACAAGGAGCGTCTCATGATCTATTAACGAAGACAGGTTTGTTCGTGCAAACGGATCGAAAAACGTATCGCAGCCGTTTTAGAAATCGTTTGATGTTTCCTATTCGTGATCGTAGAGGGCGAATCATCGCGTTTGGCGGTCGTGTGCTGCAGTCTGAAGATCAACCAAAGTATCTCAATTCACCGGAAACCCCGTTGTTTCATAAGAGCAATGTTTTGTATGGTTTGTATGAAGCGCTTGCTGCAACTCGGCAATTAAATCGGCTCATCGTTGTGGAAGGGTATATGGACGTTGTGTCGTTAGCACAACACGGCATGACAGAAGCTGTTGCGACTTTAGGGACGGCGGTGACTGTAGACCAAGTGCAGCGTTTGTTTCGTGTTTGTAAGACAATCGTGTTTTGTTTCGATGGCGATGCGGCGGGTCGAAAAGCCGCTTGGCGTGCTTTAGAGGTGTTGTTTTCATCTATTCAGGATACATGGCGACCCAAATTTGTGTTTTTACCTGAAAGTGAAGACCCGGACAGTTTTGTACGTCGTTATGGAAAGGAAAAATTCGAAGCATTACTGGATGCGGCGCAAGATTTTTCCAGTTATTTCTTTGAAGCGTTACACCATTCGTATTCAACCGAGACCGTCGATGGCCGTGCGCAATTTGCGACTCAAGCGATGCATTATTTAAATCTCATGCCGGATCTTTTGTTGAAAGAAGTGCTGTTGGAACAATTGAGCACCCTTGTGCAGATGCCGCTGGATAAGTTGACCAAGTTTCTTGTGACAAGAGAACAGCCTTTAGTCGAGCAGCAAATGACGGAGCTTCATCTCGATCCTTCGTTGCAAAAGATATTGATGTTGTTAATCCAAAACCCCAAGTTGGTCTCGAAAATGGAGCATGCAACTCTCTGCCAGGTTCGTAAGGATTCATCTGGATTGTTAAATCAATTAATCGTATTTATTCAAGCGCATGAAGACGTTACGACGGCTACGATTCTTGAATATTGGCGCGAGAAGCCTTATGCAGATTTGGTGTATCAATTAGCTGTTCAAAACTATCTATTGGATTTGCAAACGTTAGAAAATGAATTTCAAGACACATTAAAAAAACTTGGTCAATTGGACCGAGAATTGCAAATCGAAAGCCATCTGAAAAAAGCGCGAGCACAGGGCTTAAGTGAAGAAGAAAAGAGTGCATTGATGCAGTTACTGAAGGACCAAGCATAGAGACACTATTTATCGTGCCACAAAATGCCTCCTCTTCTCGAAGGCTTAGATGAGAGCGTAATTTTAATGGTAGCCCTGGCTAAAACGGGGATTCAGAAAGAAGAATTGAAAATCAATGCTATATTTCAATAGATTGTTTTGGAGATAAAGAAGACTCGAATACATCCGTAATTAAACGGAGCGAACTGGCTTCCAAAACTCCGATGGTTATAATGCGCGACCCGCGCTCATGCTCAACTTTGATACAGGTAAATTATGGCAACACGATCAAAAAAAACCGCTACAGCTACAAAAGAGAAAGCGACTAAGCAGGAAACAGCTCAGAAGAAGATTACTAAGAAAGAGCCGGCTAAAACACGTTCTAAAACAGCTAAAAAAACGCAGGAAGTGAAAACTGAGAAGAGAACGGTTTCCAAAAAGAAAGCGACTACTGCTGTTAAAAAGAAAGCAGCTTCTACGACCAAGCAAATAACGAGTACAAAAAAGACAGCGTCTGCTGCTAATAAAAAAGCAAGCGCAAAGCAGGTAACGGCTGCTGATAAAAAAGTTGATGCTCCGAAGAAGACCACCAAAAAAACAGAAAAAAGCACGAGCACTCGAACAAGAAAAACGAAAACGGAATCGTTAACCGAGAAAGAGGCTGTTTCCAAAGAAACAGCAAAGTCTAAAAAAATACCTAAAACTTTATCAAAGACTGTTACGAACAAAGAACGTGCTCGCCTCAAAATTGCCGCATTGCAAAAGAGTATGCGAGAAGAATTTTTGGAAGATGACGAACAACAAGACATGAAAAAGTCGTTGTTTGAAATGGCTCGTGAACAAGCTTATCTCACGGTGACTCAAATTCATGACTATTTGCCAGAGGATGTTGGAACAGAACAGTTAGAAAACATCATTGGCATTATTAATGATATGGGAATCCGTGTTTATGAAGTGGCTCCAGATGCAGAAATGTTGCAGTTGGCAAAAAATGAAGAAATCGCATCGGATGAAGATAAAGCGGAAATTGCTGCCGCAGCGTTGGCGGCGGTTGATAATGAGTTGGGGCGTACAACCGATCCAGTCCGTATGTATATGCGAGAGATGGGAGCTGTCGGCTTGTTAACTCGGCAAGGTGAAATTGCCATTGCGAAACGTATTGAAGAAGGCATTCGTCAAGTATTGCAAGCGCTTGCTCATCATTTTGATTCTGTTGAAGACATTCTGATGCAATACGAAAGATTGTCTGCAGAAGAAACGGGAAAAATTACTGACATCATTACAGGGTTCGTAGATTTGGTACCGGAAGAACACGATGAATCTGAAGCTGAAGAAAAAAAAGAAGAAGAAAGCGAAAATGCTACAGATGGTGATGAAGGTGCAGAAGAGGATGAAGCTGAAAATTCTTCAAGTGATGATGGAGCCACGACCACTGAAGAAGATACCGGGCCGGATCCTGTTATTACGGCGCAACGCTTTGCGGATTTGAAGTCGGCTTTGAAGTCAGCAAAAAATGCAGAAAAAAAATACGGGCGGCATCATGAACGAGCAAGTAAAAAGCGAGAGGCTCTGGCAAACGTCTTTATGGAATTCAAATTAACGCCTCGTCAATTTGAACGTTTGTCCCGCAAGATGCGTGGATTGTTATCGATGATTCGTGTTCATGAGCGTTCCATCATGAAATTGTGTGTTCATAAAGCCAAAATGCCTCGTAAGGTATTTATTAGTACTTTCCCTGGGAATGAAACGAATCTTGCTTGGTTAGAGCAACACATGGAAAGTCGTGAACCGTTTTCTAGTGTTTTAGAAATTCATGCGACTGACATTAGACGTGCTCAACGCAAGCTGACTGAATTAGAAACGTTGGCAAATGTTACCGTTTCCGGAATTAAAGAAATCAATCGTCGTATGTCGATTGGTGAAGCACGAGCACGACGCGCTAAAAAAGAAATGGTCGAGGCCAATTTACGTTTAGTAATTTCTATCGCGAAAAAATACACCAATCGCGGATTGCAATTTTTAGATCTTATTCAAGAAGGCAACATAGGTTTGATGAAAGCGGTCGATAAATTTGAATATCGACGCGGATATAAGTTTTCGACTTATGCCACTTGGTGGATTCGTCAGGCCATCACACGTTCTATTGCGGATCAAGCGCGAACGATTCGTATTCCTGTGCATATGATTGAAACGATCAACAAAATGAATCGTATCTCCAGACAAATTTTGCAAGAGCGAGGACAGGAGCCTTCACCGGAAGAATTAGCAGAATTAATGGAAATGCCGGAAGACAAAATCAGGAAGGTGCTGAAGATTGCGAAGGAACCTATTTCGATGGAAACGCCGATTGGTGATGATGATGATTCACATTTGGGGGATTTCATTGAAGGGAGCGTTGAAGCGCCTTTAGAGGCTGCGACTGCAGAAGGTTTGCGTGAAGCGATGCGCAGTGTGCTGGATACGTTAACGCCTCGTGAAGCAAAGGTTTTACGTATGCGCTTTGGTATCGATATGAATACAGATCACACGCTTGAAGAAGTGGGTAAACAGTTTGATGTAACACGTGAACGCATTCGTCAGATTGAAGCGAAAGCCCTACGCAAATTGCGACACCCAAGTCGTTCAGAACAAGTACAAAGTTTTCTAGACGAACTCGAGGAAGAATAGAGGGGCCAAACGTAGAGACGCGATGAATAAGCGTTTCCTCTAGGTAAGCACATTCTTTATTTACGTGCGGTAGATAAAGAAAGAAATTTGAATATCGCGAACAAGGTGGGGAGGGGGTATTTATAGAAATGGCTCGTCGGCCTTCGGCCTCCTGCGCTTTATTTTCTATAAATACCCCCTCCCCACCTTGTTCTTTGCAAGGAATCAATAACGTCATTTCATGCGCAGTGCTTCATCCCTCGGATGCTTGGTGTGAAATTTAACAAGGAGGTATTTGTTATGTTGCATCCCTTTATTTTTGAAACAGTGATGTTGTTGTGTTTCGGGGCTGCGTGGCCTTTTTCTATTTATAAATCCTATGTTTCCCAATCAAACCAAGGGAAAAGCCTTTATTTTTTGATCGTTATCTTTTTCGGATATCTAAACGGCATCATTTTTCAACTCATCATTGCCCCTCAAAAACACCTCGCATTAGGGGTGTTCATGTTAAACACCACGATGGTGCTCATAGACATCTTGCTATACATCCGAAACGCATGGGTTGTGGCTAAAGATTGATCGATTTTTATTGAAATAATCGGGAACAATGTATTAGAAATGAAAGAAAAGTGCTTTTTTCTTTCATTTCTAAATATAAAATTAAAGAAAAGGATCTCTTCCTTTAATTGCGGTCCTAGTAATTAAAGAATTTTTAATTACCATGCTAATAATTAAACAAAACGGCTATTTTCTTTAATTTCTTTCGCCGAAATTAAAGAAAACATCGTTTTTCTTTAATTTTTGGAGAGCTTAATGGATATCAAACAAAGAATTGGTCGTTATAGAAAAATTACAACGGCTCAGGAGCCTTATTTGGCATATATCCCTCTTGTTTTACCGCCAAATCCTTCATTGTATTTAGATGACATGCGTCCACTTTTGGAAAAGGCCAATGTTGCATTGGGTCGACTGGATGCTATTAGCAATTTTTTACCTGATCCAGAGTTGTTCCTTTATATGTACGTCCGTAAAGAAGCGGTGCTTTCTTCTCAAATAGAGGGAACGCAATCTTCATTGTCTGATCTGTTGGCGTTCGAAAATAAGGAAGTTCCAGGGGTTCCTATCAATGATGTGGTTGAAGTCTCTAATTATGTCGCAGCAATGACATATGGCATTCAACAATTGCATGAAGGTTTTCCGCTTTGTTTGCGATTGATTAAAGAGATCCATGGGATCTTGTTAAGTCGTGGGCGAGGAGAAAACAAACAGCCCGGTGAATTTCGTCATTCACAAAATTGGTTGGGGGGAACACGCCCTGGAAACGCTCGGTTTGTTCCGCCTCCACAGGACGAGATCATGAGCTTGTTGGATAACTTAGAAAAATTTATACATGACGAAAAAGGTTATTTCCCGACACTAATAAAAGCAGCTCTTGTCCATGTTCAGTTTGAGACGATCCATCCTTTCTTGGATGGAAACGGTCGAGTGGGGCGTTTATTAATTACTTTTATGTTGTGTGCAGAAGGACTTTTGCGTCAGCCTTTGTTGTATCTGAGTTTATATTTCAAGACGTACAGGCAGCAATACTATGATCATTTGCAGTCTGTAAGAGAAACAGGTAACTGGGAATCTTGGATTAAATTTTTTCTGGAAGGGATTATTGCGACAGTCAATCAAGCAATTCAAACAGCTCGTAAAATCATTGATTTGATTGCAAGTGATCGTAAAAAAATTGAATCGTTTGGCAGGAGTCGTTTGACTGTATTCAATGTGCATCAATATCTAGAAAAACATCCAGTGACAGATATCAAACAAATTGCTCAATCTTGTCATTTGGCGAGGCCGACAGTGACAAAAGCCATTAAAGCATTGGAAACGTTGGACATTGTTAAGGAAATGACAGGAAAGGCATGGGGTAAGCGTTATGTTTATCAGGAATATCTTGATATTTTGAATGATGGAATTGGGTTCTAGTGACAAAGGTTTTCATACAAGGAGGTATAGAGCTATGGAAAAACAGAAACATTATTTGAGTATGTTTGCTTTGGCGATGTTAAACGTCGCTGCGGTGATGAGTTTACGGGGTTTGCCGATGATGGCGGATACCGGTTTAAAAATGATTTTTTATTTATTGTTCGCTTCTTTTTTCTTTTTGATTCCCTGTGCGTTGATTTCCGCTGAATTGGCGACCGGCTGGCCGGAAGCGGGCGGTGTTTATCGTTGGGTCAAAGAAGCATTCGGTTCGCGTTGGGGGTTTGTAGCTATTTGGCTGCAGTGGATACAAAACGTTGTGTGGTATCCCATCGTGTTAGCGTTTGCCGCTGCATCTCTCGCGTATTTCTTTAAAGTTCCGAAGCTTGCTAATAATCATTGGTATACCGCGGGGGTTATTTTGGCAGTTTATTGGGCTGCGACTTTTTTAACTTTCAGAGGGCTGAAAGTAGCCGGTGCTGTAACCATGTTTAGTGTGCTGTTAGGCACTATTTTTCCGGGTGTTTTGATTATTGGGTTGGGAGTGGCCTGGGTTGTGAGCGGTCATTCATTGGCTTTCATGCACGGTTCTTTGCAATTCTTTCCTGATTTTTCTCATTTCGGCAACGTGGCTTTTCTGGCCAGTATTGTTTTGTTGTTCGCCGGTATGGAAGTTGGAGCCGTTCACGTGCGTGAATTGAAAAATCCAGCGGTGGATTATCCAAGGGCAATTCTGTTGGCGACGATCATTATCCTTTTGGTTTTCATCTTAGGGGCTTTGTCTGTTGCCGCTGTGTTGCCTACATCTGCGATTAGTCTGACAGCTGGCGTGATGGAGGCATTCCAAAAAATGCTGGCGGTGTATTCGCTGAATTGGTTATTGCCTGTCATCGGTCTTTTAATTGCATTAGGTGCATTGGGCGGTGTGATGGCATGGATTTCTGGGCCGAGTAAAGGTTTGTTGGCAACAGCAAAGAGCGGTGAGATTCCTCCCATTTTGGCACACACCAATAAACACGGCATTCAAACGCATATCCTCTGGATTCAAGGAGTGATCGTTACTTGCTTAGCGTCTTTGTATTTGATTATGGATAACGTGAGTAATGCGTTTTTCTTGTTATCTGTGATGACCATTACGCTGTATCTCGTAATGTATTTCTTATTGTTTGCTGCAGGTATTCGGCTGCGATATTCAAAGCCAAATGTACCTCGCGCTTATAAAATTCCAGGCGGTAATTTTGGCATGTGGCTGGTAGGAGGAATCGGTATGTTGGCGGTGTTGTTTGCTTTCTGTGTCGCGTTTATCCCACCGGCTGAACTGAAGATAGGAACTCCTGCATTGTATGTAGGTTTAGTGATCGCAGGGCTCGTCTTTTTTGTGGGTGCTCCGATTGTGATTCATGCATTTAAAAAGGAGTCCTGGTTGTCTCATCCGAACGTAAAGTCTTCGGATTAATTATTTGTAGTCATGCCCGCGAAAAGCTTGACCGTCATCCCCGCGAAAGCGGGGATCCAGTCACGCGGGAATGACGTAGGGCCGCGGGAATGACGAGAATCTGGATTCTTAGCTTACGCGGGAATGACGTAGGGCCGCGGGAATGACGCAGGGCCGCGAGAATGACGGAAGAGTTATCAATCAAAAGGAGAAAGGAAATGTCTACACTCAAAAAAATTAAGGATTTAGATACAGAAGAGTTGTTGATTTCGACTTATGGATCACGGGATTTCGATCATCCTGTGCCGAAATACAAAATCCCAGAGAAAGAAATGCCCGCCAAGCATGCCTACAGTTTGGTGCATGACATGTTGATGTTGGATGGGAATTCACGTCTCAATTTAGCGACGTTTGTATCGACATGGATGGAAGATGAAGCGCGTCAATTGATGTCCGAAACGTTCGATAAAAACATGATTGATAAAGACGAATATCCGCAAACAGCGGAAATCGAAATGCGTTGTGTCAGCATGTTGGCTCATTTATGGCATTGCGAGAAAGCAAACGACACGATCGGTTGTTCCACCATCGGTTCCAGTGAAGCGTGCATGTTGGGCGGGCTGGCGATGAAATGGCGATGGCGTCAAAGGATGCAGGCAAAGAATAAAAGAACCGATAAGCCGAATTTGGTGATGGGGATTAACGTGCAAATTTGTTGGGAGAAGTTCTGTCGTTATTGGGACATCGAAATGCGACAAGTTCCGATGGCCCCTGGACGCTATAAATTAAACGCTGAAGAAGCAATCAAGTTATGCGATGAAAACACGATCGGCATCATCGGCATTTTAGGAACGACGTTTACAGGCGAGTACGAACCGATCAAAGAGATCAATAAAGCGGTCGATAAACTCAATGCAAAAACCGGGTGGGAGATTCCGATTCATGTGGATGCCGCAAGCGGCGGGTTTATTGCGCCTTTCCTTCAACCCAAATTGGAATGGGATTTCCGTTTGAAGTGGGTGAAGTCTATCAACACGTCGGGTCACAAATACGGTTTGGTGTATCCCGGTGTAGGTTGGGTTGTGTGGCGTGACAAAGAAGAGTTGCCGAAAGATTTGATTTTCTATGTGAACTATTTGGGCGGAGAGATGCCTACATTTGCATTGAATTTTTCGAGGCCCGGCAATCAGATTGTGGCTCAGTACTATAACTTTCTGCGTTTAGGGAAGGATGGGTATCGCCGTGTACAACAAGTTTGTCAGGATGTGGCAAAACATCTGTCTTCTTCCATTGCAAAAATGGGGCCGTTTGAATTGCTGAGTGATGGCAGTGAATTGCCTGTTTTCTGCTGGAAATTGAAGAAGCCGATGAACTTTACGGTCTTCGATTTGTCGGAACGATTGCGTTATCACGGGTGGTTGATTCCAGCCTATACGATGCCTGCGAATTTAGAGGACGTGGCGGTTATGCGAATCGTAGTCAGAGAAGGGCTCACGTTTGAGTTAGCGAATCTGTTAATCAACGACATCAAAAAAGCAGTCGAACACTTTGAAACCCAATCCGGACAAGCCAAGCAAGTCACGGATGAAGACAAAAGCAAGAAGGGTGGTTTTCATCATTAACGTTTTTTTCTCTCGTCATCCCCGCGAAAGCGGGGATCCAGAATTTATATATTTTCTGGATTTCCGCCTACGCGGAAATGACGGTTTTTATGATCCAACCAAAACAATGTTCCAGCGATCACACCTACCGGCATCGCTACGAAATTGAGAATCGGAATCATCGATAGAATCGCGATGCCAAATCCAAAATGAATGCTTGTTAAACAACGATTTCTTAAAAACGCATGAACGTCTTTAAAAGAACTTTTGTGGTTGTCCATCGGAAAATCGGTGTATTCCACGGCCATCATCCAGCAGGCAAAGATGAACCATAGAATGCTTGCGACTATATTTACGCCAGGGATTAAAAAGAGAATTAACAACAGGACGGCACGAGGAACATAGTATTTAATCTTTTCCCATTCCCGTAAAAACGATCGTTTCATTTCCCGAAGAAGTTCTTTTAGATTATTTGTTGAATCCGGTTTTTTACCCTTGATTAATGCCTCTACTTTTTCTGAAAGCAGGCTATTGAACGGCGCTGCGATGAGGTTTGCAAAGATCGTGAATGTGTAAACGATCACGAGGGAACTGGTTAGAAAAAAGAGAACGTAAAGCAACCATCGCAACCAACGTAACCATGAGGGGAACCAAGCCGCGAAATGTCCGATGAAATAAAAACCAGTCACCATCCACAAGCTAAAAAACAGCGCATTGATGAGAATGGGAATAATGACAAACCGCTTAATACCCGGTGCAAACAACAAGCGAAACGCTTTCAAAATATAGATAAAAGCTTTCATAAAAATTTCTCTGGGATGAACTAAACGTAGAGACGCGATTTATCGCGTCTCCTTGGATCTACAAAATAATTAAGAACGTTCAAAAAAACGTTGTACATCGAGGGCCGCTCGGCAGCCAGTTCCTGCTGCGACAATCGCTTGTCGATAGAAAGGATCAGCAACATCTCCAGCAGCAAAAACGCCCGGAATGTTGGTTGCTGTTAACGCACCATGAGCATCTGGTTTTACGACAAGGTAGCCGTGATCCATCGTTAATTGATTTGCAAAAATATCTGTATTGGGTTTTCGACCGATCGCTACAAAAATGCCGCTGACAGCCACTTCTTTTTTTTCTCCGGAATTTTTATCTTTAATGCGGATGCCTGTTACTACATTTTCATCGCCCAAAATTTCGTCGGTTTCATTATTCCATTCAATCGTGACCAAATTATCTTCTGCTTTTTTCATCAGCTGTTTTACCAAAACAGGTTCGGCGTTGAAGGAATCGCGCCGATGAATCACGGTGACGTGTTCAGCAATGTTCGATAAATAAAGTGCATCTTCGATGGCGGTGTTGCCGCCGCCAATGACGGCTACTCGTTTGTTGCG
>JAHJDF010000012.1 GCA_018812595.1 Gammaproteobacteria bacterium | reverse complement strand
CCGTCATTCCCGCGACAGACTTCCGTCATTCCCGCGACAGACCTCCGTCATTCCCGCGACAGGCCTCCGTCATCCCCGCGACAGACCTCCGTCATTCCCGCGACAGACCTCCGTCATTCCCGCGAAAGCGGGAATCCAGGGCCAGGAATGACATCGATCTGGATTCCCGCCTACGCGGGAATGACATCGGTCTGGATTCTTAGCTTTCGCGGGAATGACATCGATCTGAATTCCCGCAAGCGGCTAGGAATGACAAAAATGTTGTTATTTCCACTCGTTAAAAAACAACTCCGCTGCGATTAAGTTGGAGAGAGGCCATTGGCGTAGTGCGTAGCCCCCGATAAATAGCTTCAAATCTCGATACAAACGTTCTTTGTTGGCTAATCCTTCTTTGACGATCCTTCCGTCCAAGCAAAGTTCTAAAATATATTTTTGATTTTTAATGAGTCCTCGTTGCATGACGCCAGATGTTTCTCCTTTGTCGTGTCGAAAAACCGATTGCGTTTGAAAAGCGTCGCTAACGGCTTTTCGAAAGGGATAACGATCGAAGTTATTTTCAAACAACCGATAAGAAGGAATACCTAACGCGAGTTCCAACATAGGCTGAGAAAAGAGAGGGTAAAAGACAGGATTTTGGGGGTCCCTCATCGGTCCTTTAATCGAGGCTAACCCTTCGTAGATTGTTTCTATTTTTCGAAATTGCCCTGGCATCTGGTGTTTTAACGTTTCAAGCGAGGGGTGTTTCGTTATCTGTTCAGAAAGGCTGCGCAATTTTTCTGTAAACCATGGGGTTTTTTGATTGAAGCGGATACATCGATTCTGTGCATAAGAGTGTCTAAACAGATGGGCGAGCATGTTTTTGAATACGATTTGAAATAATGTGAATGAAGAACAGCGATAATGTGCTGCAATTTCTAGAAATTTTCTTTTTGCAGGGTTGAGGCCTTTTTGAAGGAAACAATCACAAATTAATTCCGGAATGGGTTGCGCTAAAAAAATATGGTCGCCTCCATGGCCGCTAATAAAAGCCACATTGCTGTGATGTTTAGAGAGTTCGTAGTAATCGTGTTCTTTTTTGAGATGCGTTAATCCTGATGTTGGAAAATTCGGTTTGTATTCAAAATGATGTGTGCACGGATCGAGAGGTAGGCTCTTTGAACTGTCGAATTCGATCAGTGGTACTCCGATCTTTTGAGTGATTCGCTGCGCATGGATTCGTTCGTCGGAAGATTTCACTTCTGGATGGAAGATGTTTACTGGATGCAGCGTTTGTTTTGATGCGAGGATACTGTGTAAAACAAAAAGAAGTGCGGATGAATCTAATCCTCCTGAAAAATCGAGAAATAGATCTTTTGAATCTTGTAACCAACTTTGCATGACCGCAGTGAGTGTTTCTACGATCTGAGTGTCTAAGTGCGTCGCAGGGTTGTTGCAATCCAAATTTTTTGAGCAATTAGCGAAATATAGTTTATTGATTTTTCTGGATCCCCGCTTTCGCGGGGATGACGAAATGAGTGAATTGCAACAGACTCTCGCGTCGTTTGCAGGGAAGTTTGTAGGGTTCCAAACAGGCGTTTCTTTGATGCCGTCAAAAGACAGATGCAATTGGCAGCCGTGGTTCAGTTCCTGAATATTTTGAAAGGCTGTTTCTTTCGAAGTTATAAACGCGTTCGTCAAAAAAGAAGAGAAATAACTCCAATTAAAGCTGGGGCGTTCCTTTGTGACTTCATACAAAAGGCTGATTTCAGATGAAAACAACACATTGTCGTTTGACAGGGTGGTGTAAAAAAAAGGCAGTTGGCCGATCGGATCCCTTAAAATGATGCAGGATGGGGCCGATGGATCGATTTTTATTAATAAATAGTTGCCCCAGTATCTTTGGGTAAATGTTTCATTGGATCGTGATGCAATCGAATTCATTTCTTGCGGCGTTATTTTTTCATGTGTTGTGTTTTTAAAGACTTTACCGATGAGCAAACAGTTGTTTGTTTTGATGATTTTTCCTTGATCGATGGCAGCAGACGTTTTGCCTACAATGATTTTGCAGTGTGCACATTCAAAATATGTGAGATCTGTTTTGATACGGTGTTTTGTGGCAGCACATAGCTTTTGATAAAGATCATTTTGCTCTGCTGTTTTTCCATAGATGCCTGCGATGATCATTTCATATCCTCCAGTGGCTCGGACAAAATAACGGAGAGCTGTTCGGATAGATTTGGTTGGTCGGCAATTATTTTTCCTTCGTATTCCACCCACGCATGAGCAGCAAACGGAAGGTTTTGAACGCCTATTTGTAGACGACACGGAATGTTTTGTTTTAGTGCTAGCAACGTTAAAGCGGAAGCCCATTCCAAACAGGCAGTGTGTGCAGGGTAGAAATAACAGGCTTTATGCATTGCCTTGATGAGCGGTTCGAAATTTGGCGTTCGATTGTGATTCGATTTTCTTTTTTCGGCGGTTTTAATTTTTTGGATGAGCGCATAGAACCCCTTTCTTTTTAGAGTCCAACAGACCTGTATGAGGCAGAAATAGGCTTTGAAAAATAGTTTCAGAGAAACCGGAGTTTTTAGTTTTTCTACATCTATTCTCCAGTCCAGCGTGGGGCCGCCGGTTAATAACATCTTGTGTTCAATTATTTTGTTTGAAGGGCTGAATGCGTCGAGTCCAAGCAAGATGTTTTGGTCTTGTAGAGAGTGCAGTGTGGCATCCAAGTCGTCTGCAGCTATGAAATGTTTCGTGTGAGGCATCAAGAAATATTGGTGATTGATTTTTCTAAACGGCATTTTTAAAGCGAGCGCTAATACATCAGATAGATCTTTCGGAAGGATTAGATATCGATCTTTCAGAAGGTCTAAAACGATGATCTCATCATTGAAATCAGTGAGATAGATGTGATCAGGAATTTCGAAAAACATAACAAAACAATCCGTACAAATTATTGTTCCGTCTTGCGCGAATCATTCTGCTAATGACTAGAACGTGAGTGACATCGCGTCTTTTTCGATGCCAATTTGCAAAAATCCCTCATCATGCCCGTGAAAACTAAACTCCAAGCTTTCGTTATTTCCTAGCTGTAGAGGGAATCTAGGAGATATATTTTCTGGATTTCCGCTTCCGCTAGGAATGACGGAAGCTTGGATTCTCATCGCAGCTAGGAATGACGATTTGAGCACATAATTGTTGGTTGCCACCTCTAGATGCTTGTGATGCCGCTGATAGTTGTTTCAGTTGGGGTGGTTCCAAAAATAGTGACGCCCGCGGATTTAAATACAGTGGGTAAAAACAACATACCTGTTGCTACAAACAAAAGAATGATCGGTGTGCCTAATGGAGTGGTGCGGGCATCGTCTTTATGCGCTTTGAATTTCATGATTGCCATGATGGCAAGGCCTAAGCCTGCAATGAATGAACCAGCGGTAATCAGTTTGGCGATTTCGGCAAAACTGGATTGGACATTCCCGGCGATGGATCCAAGCGTAAGATCGTCTGCAGCGAATGCACAGGGGATGTAAAAACAACAGAAGGCCAATATGGATAAAAATAGCGATTGGATTCGCGAGAAAAGAGAGTGTTTCATCATCGGTCCTTGTGGATATCCCGAAATTCGAGCAATCGTTGTTCTATAGGCGGGAAAGATTTTTCCAAGAAACATGCTCCATCATGTTTCTATTGGAAGTGGTTTGTTTAGAAGCCAAGCCTTCTTCTAGGGATATCTAATTCCTCAGGTGTTTCAGGCTCTTTTTCCTTATCAGGTTCTCTGCATAGCCCTACTTGGTAGTGCGTGCAGTTGGATTGATAATCTTCCCGAGCATTACTACATCCAGGCCCTTGTGTGATGTTGGCGGCGCCAGGGATGACGATCGCCGTTTCATATTTTTGCTTTTTCATGTTTTTCTCCTTTTTTGGGTAAAAGCGGTGATAAATTACTCATATGTGGGTATGTGTCAAACAAAAAATTACCCATTAAAAGGTAAGAAAAGCGCTCATGTAGAAATCGTCTTGGTTTGTTATAGCTCTTATTAAGTGTAAGGCGGGTTAAGTGTAAGGCGGGGATGACGGGTAAGAGATCTGGGTCCTATGTTTCTTCCGTCATTCCCGCATAGTCCGTCATTCCCGCATAGTCCGTCATTCCCGCGTAGTCCGTCATTCCCGCGTAGGCGGGAATCCACTTTCCAAGTGATCTTTGTTATGGCTTTTAAAGCCGTCATTCCCGCGTAGGCGGGAATCCAGGAAAGATATCAATTCTGGATCCTTAGCTGCAGCTAGGGATGACGATGGGGGGTTGTGGGAATGATGGCAGGGTGCTTTGAGGATGATGGCAGTGTGCATGGATGATGTTTGTGCTCGCCACAAAAACGTTAGCGAACATTTGAAATGTGATACATTCGCGCGCTCTCAAATAAGCTGTTTAGGTGAGTTTTATGCTGTTGTGGTTGGCTTCTTTACTAGAAAATTATTTTCACGCCTTTAATGTTTTTCAATATCTAACCTTTCGAACCATTTTAAGTGCACTAACCGCTCTATTTGTTGCTTTGCTTTTAGGCCCCTTCTTTATTCGACGGTTAACACGGCATCAGATTGGACAGGTTGTGCGTGCAGATGGCCCACAGTCTCATCTCAAGAAAGCGGGTACTCCAACTATGGGCGGTACCTTAATTTTGATCGCGATCACTATTTCCACTTTATTGTGGGGTGATTTGACAAACCGTTATGTGTGGGTGGTTTTACTGGAGACCTTGGGTTTTGGGCTCATCGGTTGGTATGACGATTACCGTAAATTATTGTTGAAAGACAGCCGTGGATTGTCCGCAAAGAAGAAATATTTGTTTCAATCGATCGTGGCGTTAGCGGGAGTAACTTATCTTTATTTTTCCGCCTTGATGCCCGCAGAAACAGAGTTGTTTGTTCCATTTTTTAAAAACGTTCTTATTGAATTAGGGCCTGTTTACCTTTTCTTTAGTTACTTCGTTATTGTTGGAACCAGTAATGCGGTCAATTTAACGGATGTACTAGATGGTTTGGCAATCCTTCCTTCCGTTATGATCATCGCAGCATTTGGCGTCTTTGCTTATGTCACAGGAAATTTCCATTTCTCTACTTATTTAATGATTCCTTATATCCCGGGCGTCGGAGAACTTGTGATTATTTGCGGAGCGATTGTAGGCGCAGGACTGGGTTTTCTTTGGTACAACACATATCCGGCGCAAGTGTTCATGGGTGACGTAGGTGCATTAGGTTTAGGCGCTGCGATTGGCACGATTGCAGTGATTGTTCGTCAAGAATTGGTGTTGGCATTGATGGGCGGAGTCTTTGTGCTAGAAACAGTTTCGGTGATCTTGCAGGTTGTTTCTTTCCGTTTAACAGGGAAACGCATTTTTAAGATGGCGCCGATTCATCATCATTTTGAATTAAAAGGATGGCCAGAGCCGCGCGTCATTGTACGTTTTTGGATCATCACTTTTATTCTGGTTTTATGTGGTTTAGCAACATTGAAATTGCGATGAGGGAAATTTTATGAAAACAACAGAAAAACAGCCCTTACATGTGGTTGTTGGCCTTGGATTAACGGGAATGTCTTGTGTGCGTTATTGCATTCGAGAAGGGTTGAATTTTGCGGTAACGGATTCTAGAGAGAATCCTCCAGGCAAAGAGGAGCTTGAAAAACTTGCCCCGAAGGCCCCTGCAGTTTTTGGAAGGCTTGACTCTGAGCTTATTCAAAATGCTGCGGAATTGATTATCAGTCCCGGCGTGTCTTTGAAAGAGCCTGAGATTGCAAAAGCGATTGCGAAAGGCATTCCTTATGCAGGAGATGTTGAATTATTTATTCGAAAAATCAAAGCACCCATCATTGGGATTACAGGCGCCAATGCGAAAAGTACGACCACAGCTTTAGTGGGAGAGATGGCCAGGCAAGCGGGGATTAACGTTCAAGTGGCCGGCAATATTGGGTTGCCCGTTTTGGATGTCTTAAACGATCAATCCGCGGATTTATATGTTTTAGAGTTGTCGAGTTTCCAATTAGAAACGACGCATTCCTTGCGTGCTGAAGTCGCTGCTATTTTAAATGTTACAGAAGACCATATGGATCGTTACGCCAACATGGAGGAATACACGGCTGCGAAGCACAGGATTTACGTTGGCGCAAAACACGCTGTTTTTAACCGACGTGACCCATTAACGAAACCAACTGTTCCTTGTCAGAGAGTGAGCTTCGGTTTGACGGAACCATCCGCCAATGAATTTGGAGTAAGGACTCATCATGGAGAGCTCTATCTTGCGCGTGGAGAAGAATTATTGCTTTTAGCTCAAGCCGTAAAAATTAAGGGCATGCATAACATTGAAAATGCATTAGCCGCTTTAGCGATCGGTTCTTGTGCGGGTTTTCCATTAGAAGCTATGTTGGAAACGTTGAAGACATTTTCAGGATTGCCGCATCGTTGTCAGTTCATTTTAAAAAGTGGGGGCATCAGTTGGTATAACGATTCAAAAGGCACCAACGTCGGGGCGACCATTGCTGCGTTAGAAGGGTTAGGTGTCGGCATAAAAGGCAAGATCGTCTTAATCGCAGGAGGCATTGGCAAAGGCGCTGATTTTTCACCTTTGCGTGAGTCCGTAAAAAAATACGTACGCAAATTAATCTTGATTGGCGAAGCCGCGAAACAATTAGCGGTTGTTTTGGATGGTTGCTGTGACATGGAACATGCGGGCGACAGCATCGATGGTGCAATCAAAAAAGCCGATTTGGCGGCATTGCGAGGAGATCTTGTGTTGTTATCACCAGCATGCGCGAGTTTTGACATGTTTAATAACTACAAACATCGCGGCGATGTCTTTATGGAAAAAGTTCAAGCATTAGCACAAGGCAATGATCAATAAAAAAGTACAACAAATTTTTCAAAACTATGACCCTTACTTGCTGTTTTCAGTGATTGCGCTCAGTTGTTTTGGTTTGGTCATGGTGACTTCTGCTTCGATGGCTATTTCTGAACGCACGTTCGGAATGCCTTTCCACTTTCTTCTCAGACAAGGCATGTATTTGCTGTTGGGCTTTTTAATCGCCTGCATTGTTATTCGTACCTCCATCGCGACGTGGCAACAATACGGTATTTTTTTATTGTTAATTGGCCTTGTGTTGTTGGTTGCTGTTTTGATTCCGGGATTGGGCCGCCAGGTGAATGGCAGCAGCCGTTGGATTGGTTTTGGACCTCTGCAATTGCAGGTTTCCGAATTTGTAAAATTGGCGATGGTGCTTTATCTGTCCAGTTATCTCGTTCGACATCATCAGGAGGTGCGTTCGACGCTTGAAGGGTTAATCCGGCCTTTGATCGTTTTGGGAGTGCTTGCTCTTTTATTGCTTCTGGAACCTGATTACGGGGCAACAGCTGTTTTGGTTGTGACAGTTGTTGGCATGATGTTTTTAGCGGGAATGCGCCTCAAAATCTTTTTAATGTTTTCTTTGGCGATGCTGACAGTGATGGCGATTTTGGCTATTTCTTCTCCCTATCGTGTGTTGCGTTTGACTTCATTCTTGAATCCGTGGGCGCATCAATATTCCAGTGGGTATCAATTGACTCAGTCTTTGATTGCATTTGGACGCGGCGGACTCTTTGGTGTGGGGTTGGGCGGCAGTATTCAAAAATTATTTTATTTGCCCGAAGCGCATACGGATTTCTTATTTGCTGTGTTGGCTGAAGAACTGGGGTTGCTCGGAGTCTTAGCCATGATTGGTCTCTATATTGTGTTCATCTGGCGTATTTTCTTCATTGGTCGACGTGCACAGTTGGCGGACATGCATGGGGCGGGCTATATGGCATATGGATTCGGTTTGTGGTTCTCAATGCAAATCATTGTGAATATCGGTGTAAATGCTGGTTTATTGCCGACGAAAGGATTAACCCTTCCTTTATTTAGTTATGGCGGCAGCAGTATCTTGATTGTTGCCATTGTTGTCGCGTTACTGCTTCGTATTGATTACGAAACCAATCGCCGAGAAAAAAACGTTCACCGCTTGTTAGATTGGTGATTGTTTAAAATATTTTTTATGGATTTCTTACATGGTTGCATCGACTCGTCGAAGAGTATTGATCATTGCTGGGGGGACTGGGGGGCATATTTTTCCAGGATTGGCGGTTGCTCGTTTGTTGCTTAAGAAAGGACATTCGGTGGAATGGCTGGGAACTTTTCATGGTCTAGAAAATAAGTTGTTGGCAAAAGAAGATATTCCATTACACCGTTTATCGATTAGGGGTGTGCGGGGAACAGGATTTAAAAGATGGTGTTCTTTGCCGTGGCAATTGATGAAAGCGATTTTTCAGGCCATGCGTGTCATAAGAAGATTTAAGCCGGATGTTGTTTTAGGAATGGGTGGTTATGCAGCCGGTCCTGGAGGGATTGCTGCATGGTTATTGCGTAAGCGACTGGTGTTGCATGAACAAAATTCTGTGTTGGGGATGACCAATCAAGTGTTGTCGAATTTTGCTGATTGTGTCTTAACCGGTTTTCCAGTGGAGTATCTAAAGCAAGCAAACAAATGCGCGAACGGTTGCTGTTGTTCGCATCAAAACACATCGGCTTGGAAAAAATTTCATTATGTCGGCAACCCGGTTCGTCATGATTTACTTCAATTAGATGCTCCCAAGAAACGTTATGCTCGGCATGAAGGTTCTATTCGATTGTTAGTTTTTGGTGGAAGCCAAGGGGCTTCGGTTTTTAATCGAGTGGTGCCAGAGGCGCTTGCTTTATTGTCGGATCAAGAACATTTAGAGGTGTGGCATCAGACCGGTGAGAAGCATTTGGAAGAGACAAAACAAAAATATGCAGCGCTCAACCTGACTGCTCGCGTTGATGCTTTTATTTACGATATGGCTGCTGCTTATGATTGGGCGGATGTCGTCCTTTGTCGTTCAGGGGCTTTAACCGTGGCGGAATTATGTGCTGTGGGGATGGCTGTTTTTTTTGTGCCGTTTCCTCAAGCTGTGGATGATCACCAAACAAAAAACGCTTTATTTTTAGTGCGAAAAAAAGCAGGTGAAATGATTTCGCAAGATCAATTTACCAAAACACGATTGCTTGAACTTTTGCGAGAGCGTTATTTGGATCGCAAGGCATTGCTTGAAATGGCAGAACGATCTTATGGTTTGAGACAAGTTCATGTGACAGAACAAGTTGTAGCAACTGTCTTGTCATCCCCGCGAAAGCTAAGGATCCAGATGAATATATTTTCTGGATTCTAAGCTTAGGCGGGAATGACGACTAATACGTAGGGGAGTTGATCGGTGAATAAATATGGTTTGAGTCATGGAATTGGTATGAGGCGAATTCATCAGATCCATTTTGTTGGTATCGGTGGTGTCGGGATGGCAGGTATTGCTGAGGTATTATTGAGAGAAGGGTATGCCATTTCCGGATCTGATTTGTCGGAAAATGCACTTACGAGAAATCTAAGTGAATTGGGCGCAAAGGTTTTTTATGGACACGATGAAAGTCATGTTGTTGGTGCAGATGTTTTGGTGATTTCTTCTGCTGTGCGACCTGACAACATAGAAGTGGTTGCTGCAAAGAAGCTCAATATTCCTGTAGTGCCGCGGGCGGCTATGTTGGCGGAATTGATGCGATTTCGTACAGGGATTGCCGTTTCGGGTACGCATGGAAAAACAACCACAACCAGCTTGATGGCCAGTATTTTGGCGGAAGACGGATTGGATCCAACGTTTGTAATTGGCGGTGTGCTGAACAGCGCGGGGTCTAATGCGGGCTTAGGATCAGGGCGTTATTTAGTGGCTGAAGCAGACGAAAGCGATGCTTCGTTTTTGCGGTTAATGCCGATTATGTCGATCGTGACGAACATCGATGCGGATCACATGGAGACGTATCACGGGGATTTTAACGAATTGGTGCAAACGTTTATCGAGTTCTTACATCGTTTGCCTTTTTATGGATTAGCTGTTTGCTGTGTTGATAACGAGACCGTGAAGCAATTATGTAAGCAAGTCGAGCGGCCCATCATTACGTATGGATTTTCAGAAGATGCTTTGGTGAGAGTAGTTGATTATCAGCAGCAAGGGATCAAGACCCATTTCTTAGTTCCTGCTTACGATCATTATGATCCGATGAAAGTTTCTTTGAATTTACCGGGAAAACACAACGCATTGAACGCTCTTTCGACCATTGCTGTTGCTCGGGAAATAGGAGTTTCTGATGATGTAATTGTTTCCGCACTAAAGAAATTTGCGGGGGTGGGTCGACGTTTTCAGCCTCTTGGAGAACATATTTTTGCGCAAGGTACTGCCAGTGTTTTTGATGATTACGGTCACCATCCCACTGAGCTTGCTGCGACTGCACAAGCAGTTCGTGACTGTTGGCCCAATCGACGTTTTGTGATGGTGTTTCAGCCACATCGTTATACTCGTACGCGGGATTTGTTTCAGGAGTTCGTGGAAGTGTTGTCCAAGGTCGATGTGTTAATTGTGCTGAAAGAATATGCTGCAGGAGAGACTTTAATTGAAGGTGCGGACGCACAATCGTTGTGTCAAAAGATTCGCGAAAAAGGGTTGATAGACCCTATCTTTGTGTCCGATGCAAAGGAGCTTTCGAAGGTATTGAATCGTGTCGTAAAAGAAGGGGACGTTGTTTTCTCTCAAGGCGCTGGTAGCGTGAGTCGAATCATGAGAGAAATTGTTGGGTGATTTTTTGTTTACGTAGGGATGACTTCGATGGCGGGGATGATGAAAAGGTGAATCAAACATGAAAGGTCGGCTGTTACATCAAGTGTCGTTAGCAGATTTCACGACGTGGAAAGTCGGCGGGATGGCCAAAACCGTTTTTATTCCTACGGACTTCGAAGATCTAAAAGAATTTTTAATCCAACTGCCAAAAGAAGAACCACTGATGTGGTTAGGGCAGGGAAGTAATGTTTTGGTTTGTGATAGTGGGTTTAAAGGCACTGTGATTCTCACAAAAAATCTACAGACATTGCAGCTGATGCCAAAATTTCTTAGTTCTGCATTAATAGAAGAAGACCTAACGACGGTTTCTCTTGTGCGCGTGGAATGCGGTTGTTTGAGCCCACACTTTGCGCATTGGATGGTTCAACAAGGTTTTGGAGGCATTGAATTTTTAGCCGGTATTCCAGGCACGATTGGCGGTGCATTGGTGATGAATGCCGGGGCTCATGGATCGTGTACCTGGGAGCATGTAGCGGTTGCTGAAATGATTGATAGAACAGGGGAAGTCTGTTTGTGTTACCCGCATGAATTCGACATTGGATATCGACAGGTGCAACTCAAGGGGGCTTTGCAAGAACAGCGTTGGTTTACTGCTGCTTATTTTATTGGTGAGCCTGGAGATGAATTGGCGTCTAAAAGAAAAATACAAGAAATTTTAAAGAGACGGAGGGATACGCAGCCTTTGACTTTGCCCAATGCAGGTTCTGTGTTTCAAAACCCCAAAGATGATTTTGCTGGTCGATTGATTGAAGTATGTGGGTTAAAGGGATTTTGTGTTGGGGACGCATGTGTCTCAGAAAAACATGCGAATTTTATTGTGAATCAAGGGCGAGCAACGGCTACAGACATTGAGCAATTGATTCGTTTGATTCAGCAGAAAGTTGATGAAAACTTTGGTGTTCATTTGGTGACAGAAATCAAAATAATAGGTTAGGGATTTCAATGTCTTGGAAAAAAATTTCTTTAGGAGTGCTTATTGCCGTAGCCATTATTGCCTGTTTTATAGGCTTTAGAGCTCTTTCCAATCGTTTCTTACCAATCACCTCGGTGCGCGTTGAAGGGAATTTTGGTTCAAACGAAACAGTTAATATCCAACGTTTGTTAACGACTGAACTTCAGCCAAAGACGAATTTTTTTAATGTACGTCTTTCTAAAGTGCAAGCTTCTTTACAGAATCTGCCGTGGGTTGCTTCGGTGGATGTCAAAAAAGTTTGGCCTCATGAGTTGGTGATTCAAATAGATCCAGAAAAAGCGATCGTCGTTTGGAATCGAAATGATTTTCTGAATGCTTATGGCGAAACCTTTGTCGCCAAAATTCCAATGGATGAATTTACTTCTTTACCTCAATTGATAGGGCCTGATGATTCAAGCGTTGAGATGTTGAGCGACTATCAACAAATGTCGGTTGTTTTGGCGCCTCTTCATTTATCTATTTCACAATTTGCGATCGATGCAGCCAACTCTTGGTCGGTGCAATTGAGTAACGGTGTGACCGTTCATTTAGGCAATGTTCAAGCGCTCGAACAGTTAAAACGCTTCGTAAAATTGTATCCCAAAGTATTTGCCGCGCGCGCTACCCAACTTCAGGAAGTTGATCTACGATACGCGCACGGTATGGCCGTCCGATGGAAATAACCTATTTTTTAAGCACTTAATTCAATAACTTAAACGGTGATTTTTATGTCAAAACGCAAACAACCCGAAAAAAAATTGATAGTAGGAATTGATATTGGTACATCAAAAGTAGTTGCCGTTGTTGGAGAAGTGTCCTCTCAAGGGGTTGTGAATGTTGTGGGTGTTGGGTCGAGTGCGTCTAAAGGATTGAAGAGAGGTGTGGTGGTTAATATCGAGTCTACGGTGAACTCGATTAAGCATGCGATTGAAGAGGCGGAGTTAATGGCCGGGTGTGACATCCATGCCGCTTATGCAGGGATCGCAGGAAGCCATATTCGCAGTTTGAATTCGCATGGCATCGTGGCGATTCGTGATCAAGAAGTGACACAAACAGATGTGGATCGTGTCATTGATGCAGCAAAAGCTGTGGCTATTCCAGCCGATCAAAAAATTCTTCATATCCTGCCGCAGGAATTTGTGATCGATAATCAAGATTGTATCCATGAGCCGGTTGGTATGTCGGGTGTGCGTTTAGAAGCAAAGGTACACATCGTGACGGGTGCTGTGAGCGCAGCTCAGAACATTGTGAAATGTGTAAAGCGCTGTGGGCTGCAAGTGAGCGACATGATTCTTGAGCAGTTGGCTTCTAGTTATTCTGTATTAACGGAAGACGAAAAAGAACTCGGCGTTTGTTTGATCGATATTGGCGGCGGAACGACTGACATTGCAATTTTTACAGACGGTGCAATTCGTCATACAGCGGTGATTCCAATTGCAGGCGATCAGGTGACGAACGACATTGCTATTGCTTTGCGTACGCCGACACAAAATGCAGAAGAAATTAAGTTGAAACACGGGTGTGCTTTAGTTGAATTAGCTTTGTCTAACGAAACTTTTGAAGTGTCCTCTGTGGGTAATCGCCCGGGTAGAAAATTACCGAAGCAAGTGTTAAGCGAGGTTTGTGAGCCTCGGTATGAAGAGCTGTTCTCTTTGGTGCGCGCAGAAATTAGACGCAGCGGTTTTGAAGATTTAATTGCCGCGGGCATCGTATTAACGGGCGGTGCTTCTATGATTCCAGGTGCCATAGATTTGGCAGAACGTATTTTTCAGGCGCCGGTTCGATTAGGAATGCCTGAAAATGTCAGCGGACTTATCGATGTAGTTCGTAATCCAAAATTCTCCACTTGCATTGGGTTGTTGTTGTATGGGTATCAACAAGAATACTCAGACAATCCAGAGCTCATTCTCAACGAAAACGATGCTGAGGGTATCTGGTCAAGAATGGTGAAATGGTTCAAGTTCTTTTAGATGCAGACGGCCATAAGCACGGAATCTTCTCTCTCTATTGGTTAATTACACAGAAATTGGGCCATATATTACAGACCATCCTAATTCAGGTAATTTCAAGTTGCTGTGCAAAAATAACGAAATTGTTGCTTTTTTTATTCTGCAAACAACAAAACTTTTCTTGAGCCGATAATCGTTTAGGAAAGTATTCAAATGACGTAAATCTTTCATTGCAGGTTTATCCGTCCATTTGACTTCAATCGGCAAAATTTTATTTCCGCAACTCAACACCCAATCGACTTCGCGTCCTTCTAAATCTCTCCAGAAATTTAACGTCATCAATTTTTTTTCGACGCAATATTTCGTCAACAGCAACACATGGTTTTTTTTCATCTTGTCGGTCAGCGCTTCAATTTCTTGGGAAAAGCTTTCTATATCTTGCTCATAATACGGATGAATGGTGAATTGAGTTGTCGCAATCAGGGAAATGCAATCTGACAGCTGACACTGTAGATCGGGTAGATCCATGTCCACAGCGTCCAAAAAGGCCATCAATTTTCAAGTACATGATATGGCCCTTCCTCTGATGGTATATCTTCGTCTGTTTTTATTTCCTCGATAGTAAGCGGTATGAACGGTTTGTATTTTTTAGGGAATAAATTCAATACAGCTCCTCTTGGAAATTGGCTCACTTCTTTCTTAGTAGTAGAGAATAAAACCTCTATGGGTAATCGCTCTTCAGTTAATAATGTTCTTTTTGTTATTTCAGACCACGTCCACGTTGGTAAAGGATTTAAACCAATTTTAAGGCCAGGTTCTTCAGAACTGGAGTCGGGTTTCGTCAGTTTTTTAAACATGAAATATAAACTACGCCCCGTTAGACCTAATGCTTTTGCAACTGTGGATACGGCTGCAACAGGAGCAAAAGTTGTTAATGCTATTGGGGTTAGTAGCGCCGTTGCGATCCCTTTTATCCATTTATTCTTGATTGATATTGCATCAACTATATTTTCTACCGCTTTATAAACGCCGCGTGTCATGACCACAGCAGATTCTATTAGTGCGGATGCAAAACGAATAGGAAAGGATACAGCTGCTCCAAGGACACCTGTAGAAGCAAACAGGCTTAGAAAACCAACAGCACTTAAGGCAGGAAAGCCGGTTATTAGAAGCGTCATGAATCCAGCAGTTACAGTGCCTGCTGTTGCACCTATCACAAAACCAATTGCTCCACCAAGGAATGGTGTTGTTGGAGTTAACAGTGTGCCTACTATTGTTCCAATAACTGAAGCGAGAGGAATGCCGATTCCTGAAAAGCCAAACAAAGTAACAAGTGTAGCTAGTATTCCTGTTTTTAAAGGAGACTTTAAATTCGGATAATTACCATGATGATTTTCTAACAATTCATCTCCGAAGAATTCATCCAATTTTCTTAAGACAGAAATTTTGCTACCACGTTTACCTATACTATTGCTTAAGTTCTCCATTATTTGATCGAACCGTTTTGGCAAATTAGTTAATTTTTTAAACACAACACGGCCTCCTTTTTTATTATTCAGTAATTTTTGGCATATTGTTTTTAAGAAAATACTACATATTTGTCATCCTTGTGTGTGTTAAGTAATTCGTTGACAGAAATATTGAAACGGAAAATCAAGCAACTCCTGTCCCTTCGGGGCATTCAATGGTTTTATCTTTACAATTCTTATATGTGTTAAGCCGGTTTTTACCTACGGTTAAATACTTTAAATTGTTATTAAGTTTGGTATTTAGAAATGATAGATTGCTGGCCCAAAAGATAAGCCCCTATTGTTCTTTTGGGGATTTAAGTTAGCTATGGAGCATGCTGCGATGTTTGAATTAGTCGATAATTTTCCACAAAGTGCTGTCATTAAAGTGTTTGGTGTAGGTGGCGGTGGAGGGAATGCCGTTGAGCATATGTTGACGGAATCAATCGAAGGCGTTGATTTTATTTGCGCGAATACAGATGCCCAAGCGTTGAAAAATGCACATGCTCGTACTTTGCTTCAACTCGGTGTAGAGGTGACGAAAGGATTAGGCGCAGGCGCGGATCCTTTGATTGGTCGTCAAGCTGCGGAAGAAGATCGTGAGCGTATTAAAGAAATTTTAGAAGGTTCGGACATGGTCTTTATTACTGCCGGGATGGGCGGCGGTACAGGCACTGGAGCTGCACCAATTGTTGCGCAAATCGCAAAAGACATGGGTGTTTTAACTGTTGCTGTAGTAACTAAACCCTTTGCCTTTGAAGGACGTCGTCGATTCGATGTGGCGGAAGAAGGTATTCGTGAATTAGCTCAATATGTGGATTCTTTGATCACCATTCCAAACAATAAATTGCTGAGTGTGCTTGGGAAAGGCATTACCTTATTAGATGCTTTTAGAGCCGTGAACAATGTGCTTTTAGGCGCTGTCCAGGGAATTTCAGAATTAATTACTCGTCCTGGATTAATCAACGTCGACTTCGCCGATGTTCGTACAGTGATGCAAGAAATGGGTATGGCTATGATGGGTACCGGCGTTGCTCGTGGTGAAAACAGAGCGAGAGAAGCTGCAGAAGCTGCTATCTCAAGCCCCCTTCTAGAAGATGTAAATTTTGCTGGCGCTAAAGGTGTGTTAGTTAACATCACAGCCGGCCTAGATATGTCGATTGGCGAATTTGAAGAAGTGGGTGATGTGGTGAAAAGCTTTAGCTCCGAATCAGCTACCGTTGTAGTAGGTACCGTAATTGATCCTGAATTAGTAGATGAAATGCGTGTCACTATTGTCGTCACAGGTTTAGGCAACGATCAGATCGCACCTGCTAACACCATTGTTGAAAACACGAAATCAGACGGGTCATGGGATTACCAACAACTGGAACGTCCTACCGTGATTCGTAAACAAGGCACGGTTTCCCCAAGAACGGCCGACGCTTTAAAACAAGATATCGAGTATTTAGACATTCCTGCTTTCCTTCGTAGAAAAGAAGAGGAAGAAGAGGCTTCTAATTAATTTCTCATGTCGTATATCAATTTATCTCCTCTCTTTCATTTATCTTCCCTCGAAAACGTAGAGACGCGATTTATTGCGTCTCCTTTTGATGTATTAATGCATGTCAAAGGCACTACTTATAGAAAAGTGGAGTCGAGAGAGACTTTACGTATCACCCTTAAAAATAAGCAGTATTTCATCAAACGCCATTGGGGTGTGGGTTGGAAAGAAATTTTTAAATCGTTGTTCAAATTACAAAAACCGATTTTAAGTACGAAAGATGAATATCGAGCCATCTGTCATTTGGAGCGTGCAGGAGTGTCCGTTCCGAAAGTGTTCGGTGTGGGTTATCGAGGCTGGAATCCAGCCAAAATCCAGTCGTTTATTATTTTAGAAGCATTAACGCATACGTGCAGTGTGAATGACCTGTTGTTGCAGTGGAAACAAACGGGCGTGCCCTTCAATACAAAATATCGGTTGATCAAAAGAATTGCTGAAATTGTTTCTCGTATGCATGCAAGCGGGTTGAATCACCGCGATTGTTACCTTTTGCATTTCCTGATGGACGAACGAAAAGAATTTGACCCATTGATGCCTATTTATGTGATCGATTTGCATCGTGCACAGATCAGAAAGAAAGTGCCGGAGCGATGGCTCATTAAAGATCTTGCAGGGCTTTATTTTTCAAGCATGAACATCACGCTGACACGAAATGATCTTTTTCGTTTTATGAAAGCGTATAGACACTCTTCTTTACGCACGATATGGCCTTTAGAACGATCTTTTTGGTTGACCGTCAAAAAGAGAGCCGAACAACTTTTCAAGAAACGAGCGATTCAATGATTTTGATTTCCGATGCGAAACAATTGAGACCCGATATACGAGCTCCTTTTTCTGTTGCCTTGGGCGATCAAACGCTGCTTTGTGAAGAAATTTTGCGAATGCTTCCGAACAAAAGAATGGTTGTTAAAGGAAGATGGAAAGGGATGCCCGTCGTTGGAAAGATTTATTTTGGAACGCGTCGAGCGGAACGATATTTCCAGGAGACTCTTCGGGGTACAAGGCTTTTAGAAAAACATCACATAAGAACCCCTGAGATTTTATATTCGGAGGGTTCTAATCATCTCTTTGTCATCTTGTTTAAATACCTTAAACAAACAATCGATGCCGATGATTTATTTTTTGCGACCAATGCGGAGCCTTTTATTCAGCAATTGGCGTTGCAACATGCCAAGGGGTTGTTGCACAGCGATCTGCATCCTCACAATTACCTTGCCACGCAAGAGGGTTTGTTTGTTCTAGATTCACAAGAGGTTAGGCAGAAAGGCATGCCTCTTCCTATGGCCGATTGCCTTAAGAATTTAGGGGAATTGTTGGCGCAATTGTCGCCCACCGCTGATGACAAGCTGGAAAAGCTATTGGATGTTTATTTGCAGGGAAGAAAAGATTTAAACACGTACGATAAAAAAGCAGATTGGGTGCGTCAGTTAGAACATTGGCAATATCTTTCTCGTTTAAAGAGAGAAAAAGAAAAGTTAAAAAAGATCTTTAGAAATGCGACGTTATTTCGTGCTGGGAAAAACAAGCATTTTCATTATGTGTGTCGCAAAGAATATGTATCTCCTGAGTTTATTTCCTTTCTGAATGCGCCTGATTTTTGGATGGATAAAGGAGAATGCTTGAAAGACGGCAATACGTGTACGGTTTCGAAAGTTTCGATCGATGGGCGTTTGTTTGTTGTAAAGCGGTACAACATCAAAAATTGGCTGCATCGATTGAACCGTTTCTTTCGAAGCACTCGCGCTGCGCAATATTGGAAAAATGCACATCGATTGGAGTTGTATCGCATGCCGTTGCCAAAGCCGGTTGCATTGATCGAAAAGCGGTATGGAATTTTCAGAGGAAAGGCTTATTACGTGTCTGAATTTGTATCAGGGGATTTATTGAATCGATATCTTGAACACAAGATTTCTCTTGAGCAAAAACAAAGGATATTGCAGCAGATAAAAATAATTTTTGATTGTTTCTTACGATTGAAACTGACTCACGGCGACATGAAAGCCAGCAATTTCATTGTGCACGATCAGAAAGTTTTTATGATTGATCTAGACAGTATAAAACGTCTTACAGGACAAAAACGCTTATTACGAGCATTAGAAAAAGACAAAAGACGATTTTTAATGAATCTGAAAGATTCAACGCTTCAGGAGATTTTTTATTCTTTATAGAGAGATTTAAGAGAAGAACCTTGAAACGTTCTTTAAGTTGGATGTATGGCAGAATCTATGTAGAACGTAGAGACGCAGTTTATCGCGTCTTCAAAGCATGATGAATTTGAGGAAATGTTATGGACGTGAGTGTCATAATCGTTAATTACAATACAGGCGATTTGATTCGTCGCTGTATTGAATCTGTCTTGGAACAAGAACGCGTTGATTTTGAATTGATCATTGTAGACAACGCCAGCCACGATCAAAGCGTCCAAATCCTAGAGGAATATGCGAACGTCATTCCCGCGAAGGCGGGAATCCAGCCAAAAATAAAATTAATCAAAAGCCCCGAAAACCTAGGGTTCGGAAGAGCCAATAACTTAGCGGCACAACACGCGAGTGGAAAATTTCTTTATCTATTAAATCCCGATGCCTATTTATCCGAAAAAGAGGCATTAAAACGCTTAGTTGATTTTTTGGAACAGCACCCACAGTTTGGTGTGGTAGGAACTCGCATTGTGAGCTCTCGTGGTGAAGCTGAGACGTACCCTAAGACGCGGCACACCGGTGAAAAAATATTCAAAGATTCTTTCAAATCATTAAAAGGTTCGATCGCGTGGGTGATTGGCGCATCTATGGCAATCCCAAAACATCTATTTGATGAGATCAAAGGATTTGATCCAGATTTCTTTTTATACGGCGAAGACGAAGACCTTTGTTTACGAGTCAGAAAATTAGGCTATGAAATTGGTTATTGTCCCGAAGTCACCGTAGAACATTACGATGCAGGCAGTGAACAAAAAACAACATCGTATGAATTAGCCTGCAAAAAACAAAAAGCCTTGATCCTTTTCTACGAAAAACATTTCAGCCCTGCCGATGTGGTGACGTTGTTAACACGAGAACTTCGATTAACCTCAATGCGTTTGTTTTTCCACCAACTTCGATCTTTCCTCCATCTTTCCCCCTCCCCCGAATCCCAATCCCGCTATCGCGCCATCCGAGATATCAATCGAGAGTTTCTTGCTCATAAAAAATAGAAGGCTTGTTGCAATCTCAAACGTAGAGACGCGATTTATCGCGTCTTTTCTCGGTGTATGTCTTGAGGCGCGATGAATCGCGTCTCTACGTTGTGGAGAATTTTCTTAATGATCGAGTGAATCGTCGTTCAGAATCTTTTCTGCATTTAGGCGTTCGAAGGCTTTTTGGATGCGCTTTTGTCCTTTCGCTACACTTTTTGTGCGCGAGCTTAAGGAAGGGTTTAACACCATTGTGGAGTGATTGATGTGCTCCATGTATTGACCCAATTCTTTGGGCGATAGAAACACCATGCGATAGCCGTTTTCAATAAAACGATAATGCATCGCTTTCCCGGCCGTTTGTTTATCTTGCGAAAACGACAAATTCAATTTACGAATCACATCCATGCGATAAAGGGCGCAATGACTGCGTAGATAAGGCTCCTCTTTTTGAGACTTTTCTTGTTTAAACAGATTTTTGATTCGAGCGACCAGACTTTCTATCCATTTTCCCGCGCGTTGTATCAACGTTTTATTTTCAAGCTTCCAAGAACCTACCCCTGCAATGTTTTCATTGCTTTCTATTTGATGAATTAAAAAATCAAGCCATTTCGGATCGGTGACCATCGTGTCGGTGTGCATCACAAGCACATAAGGGGTGGTCACTTGTTCGAGCGCTAAATCTAACGCGCGGGAATGTGATAAAGAGGGGGTGTCGTCGTCCGTCGATGGACGTTCAATCAAATCAATCCAAGATAAAGAGCGTAGATAAGTCGTCGATTCATCGCGCGAATCATTATCAATGACAACGACTCGTACTTGATCGATATTCGAATTTTTCCTTAAAAGACGTAAACATAACTTCGTTAGCAGCGGGGTTTTGTAGTTAGGAATTAATATCGTAACAATCGCCATACACTCACAACTCCTTCAAATAAAATTCAATGGTCTTCCTTAAACCCGATTCAAACGTCTCTTCAGGTTTCCAACCGAGTTCCGTTGCTATTTTTGTTATATCTATCGCATATCGCCAATCGTGTCCCGGACGGTCTTTTACGAATTGAATGAGCTTTTTATGTGGTGTGTTCACTGGCTTGATTTCATCCATTAATGCACAAATGGTTTGAGCAATTTGCAGATTATTCTGCTCATTATTTCCGCCGATATTATACGTCTCTCCACGCTGACCGTTCTTAATCACCGATTCAATACCTTTGCAGTGATCTAAGACATACAACCAATCTCGAATGTTTGAGCCATCGCCATAAACAGGAATTGGACGTTGTTCAAGACAGGCTCGAATGATGGTTGGAATGAATTTTTCAGGATGCTGAAATGGACCGTAATTGTTAGAGCAATTCGTTGTCGTCACAGGAAGACCGTATGTATGGAAATACGCGCGAACCAAATGATCTGAACCGGCCTTTGATGCGGAATACGGAGAGTTAGGCGCATATGGTGTTATTTCTGTAAATGCCGGATCTTGTCGTTTTAAACTGCCATACACTTCATCCGTTGAAATGTGATGAAAGTGACATTGATCTTCGGTCCAATGCTTTTCGCTCAACCAATACTGCCTAGCTGCTTCTAACAGCGTAAAAGTCCCTACAAAATTTGTTTGAATAAATGCAGCGGGTCCTGTGATGGAACGATCCACATGACTTTCTGCGGCAAAGTGGATGATCGTGTTGATCTCAAATTCATGAAGTATGCGGTTGACGAGTTCGTGGTCACAAATGTTGCCGTGCACGAAATTGTAACGATCTTTATTCGGCACTTGCTCGAGATATCTTGTCGTCCCTGCATATGTGAGTGCATCGTAGTTAATGATGACAGGCGGTTCTTTTTGATTGAGCAGAAAATGTATGAAATTACTGCCAATGAAGCCTGCCCCTCCAGTGATAAGAACTCTTTTGTTGCGAAGTGTAAAAGTCATCTTAATAAATCCTCTATGAGTTGACGTAGACCGGGTTCCCACGATCGTTGTTCGATGCCAAAAACTTTAAATATTTTTTCGCAATTTAATACAGAGTTCAGTGGTCTTTTCGCAGCTGTTTTAAATTGATCAGTTGAAATTGCGTGCAGCGCTTGAATGCGAAACGAACGGTGTGTTCGAGCGATCTCTAATAAAGTTTCTGTAAATTGGTACCAACTGACGGGGGGAGAAGAGTTGTAATGATAAGTGCCCCATTGTGGTTTTTGAGTTGCTGTAGATAAGCGTTCAATGATTTGCCAAATGCTTGTTGCAATATCACAAGTCGGTGTTGGGCAGATGAATTGATCATCCACCACATTTAATTCCTCACGTTCTTGAAATAACCGCAACATCGTTTTTACAAAATTATTTCCGTGTTTTCCGAACAGTCCGCTCACTCTTAAAATGATATGTTGAGCGCATTCATTTTTGACGTGGATTTCACCTTCTAACTTACTGGCTCCATAGACATTGATCGGATGCGTTGGGTCTTCTTCTCGATAGGGTTGCGTTTGTTTTCCATCAAACACGTAATTGGTTGAGACATGAATGAGAGGAATGTTTCGGGTGTTGCATTGTTTCGCCAACAACTGAGGGCCAAGGCCATTAATTTGAAAGGCTAAATCCTTTTCCTCCTCCGCGCGGTCCACTTGTGTGTAAGCGGCCACATTGATGACAGTGTTTGGTTTTACTTCGGATAGTACGGATTGAATATTGTCTTCGTGAGTGATGTCTAATTCTTTTCTGCTTAAACCGATGCATTCAAAAGACGTTGCTTGTTGAGCGTTGATCAAATCCCAGGCGAGTTGTCCTTGAGCTCCTGTGATTAATATTTTCATGGTGTTATGCCTGTAGAACTGGATTCCCGCTTTCGCGGGAATGACGAGGAATAGGGGGATGACGAAATGCGCGGGAATGACTATAGGAGAGGTAGTTCATCTTTTGGTATCTCATTTAATAAGCGTCCGTTCTGATCTTTCTCTGAAAGAATCGGTGTTTCGATCGGCCAATCAATCCCGATACTAGGGTCGTCCCAGCGAATCGAGAGTTCAGACTTTGGGTGGTAGTAATTGGTGCACTTGTAAATGAAATCGACTTCATCAGATAAGACACAGAACCCGTGTGCACATCCTTCTGGGATATACAACTGACGATGTGTTTGATCGTCTAAAATTGCACCGAACCATTGCCCAAACGTTTCAGAATCTTGTCGGATATCGACAGCTACATCGAAAATGCTTCCTCGTGTGACATACACCAATTTTCCCTGCGTTTGTTCTTTTTGATGGTGCAACCCTCGCAAGACATATTGCCTAGAGCGCGAGACGTTGTCCTGTACAAACGGGCCTTGAATGCCGATTTCTTGATACCGATCTTGCTTAAAACTTTCGAAGAAATAGCCTCGTGCATCGCCATACACTTTGGGTTCAATGAGTAATAAGCCAGCAATTTTAGTTTTGATTACATTCATCACAGAGATCCAATAAGTATTTTCCATAACCGCTTTTAATTAAAGGTTGTGCAATTTTTCGTAATTGTTCGGTCGAAATGAAATCGTTTCTCCAAGCAATTTCTTCTGGGCAACCTACTTTCAAGCCTTGGCGGTGTTCTAGGACATGAAAAAAATTTGCAGCGTCTAAGAGAGAGTCGTGCGTGCCTGTATCCAACCAAGCAACTCCACGGCCGAGCAACACGGCGTTTAATTGTTTTCGTTTTAGATATTCTCGATTGACGTCCGTGATTTCTAATTCGCCACGGTCAGACGGTTTTAACGTTTTTGCGATTTGCACCACATCGTTGTTATAAAAATAGAGGCCCGAAACCGCATAGTTCGATGGCGCTTTTTTCGGTTTTTCGAGAATGTCGATGACATTGCCTTCTTTATCGAAAGAGAGAACCCCGTAACGTTCTGGATCGCTGACGTGATAGCCAAAAACGGTTGCGCCTTTGAAAGGCTTATTTATGTCGGGCAGCGATTTACGAAGGTCGTGTCCGTAAATGATGTTATCCCCGAGCATCAAGCAGACTGCATCTTGGCCAATAAAGGATTCTCCAATAATAAATGCTTCCGCAATGCCGTTTGGTTGTTCTTGAATTTCATAATTTAAAGAAATGCCCCACTGCGATCCATCGCCCAATAACTTTTTAAACAGTGGAATATCATGTGGTGTAGAAATGATCAGAATTTCTCGTATCCCCGCCAGCATAAGCGTTGAAAGTGGATAATAGATCATGGGTTTGTCATAAATCGGCAGCAATTGTTTACTTATACAAAATGAGGAGGGGTACAGCCGTGTATTAGCGCCGCCTGCAAGCACAATACCTTTCATGAAAGTCACCTTACTTAGATCAAGAAGCCGCGAATGCTAATGGAAATGCGATAAATCGTCATGTTTAGCTTTGATCCGCATGAAAGGAAAATGAGTTTTCCAAAAGAATAGACGGGGTATTTTTATTGATCAACTAATGGCTGATAGAAGGATCCTGACCCTTTGTTCGTGATTTTTTGTCGATCTGTCTGTTTGCGTTCTCTGTATTAGTCTATTAAATTTAAAAGTACCCACATTTATTTTTTGGAGAATAAAAATGTTCAACTCTCACAAAAATAACCTTGATTGCATAAAAAAAGAGGTAGAGATGTCGTTAGGCAAGATTAAATTGCCTGCATCGACACAAGAAAAGATATTAAGCAAATGCTCTGAACTTTTAGGAAAAATTAAAAAAGTACAAGGCGCGACGAAGGAAGATGATCTGTCTAGCAGTAGAGAGGAGCTGAATGACGTTGAGAATTTTGGTACTTGTGTAAAGGCTTTTCAGGAGGAAGGTGATTTTAAAAATCTAACGGCATTGAGGAGCTGTTTAGAGCAGCTGAAAGCAATTCATTTTGACGAAGAACATCCGATAAGCCAGTCCGTTGAAGAATTTTTAGAATTTTTAAAAAAGGAAGTTTGTGTCTTCAAAATTGCTGAACACATTCAGGAGACTCTAGAGGGATTACCTTCTGATCTAGGCTACGATTTTTCTTTTGTAATTGCGACGCAAGAGCAAAAAGATGATGAATCGATGGCTTTTGACAATGTTAAAGATGCGATCAAAACATTTGTGGAGTGGATTCAGTCCGTGCTAACGGACAGCGGTTCTGCCAATTCAAAGGAAGCAGAGGCGATTTTAGATATTTTTGATCACTTAGATGCTAATGCTCTAGATCTTGAATTAGAGGTGAGGGGAAGGATTTTCGATTACACAAATAAATCTAACCAAAATTGGGAAAAATTTTGTGCATTATCAGAGAGCCTCTCTTCTTCTTTGCCAAAGCCCTCTTTGCCTGAGTTAGCATTTCTACGTTTTCTGAAAAAACATGAAAACTCTTTGGAGTATATTCCGTTAAATACTTTCAACAAAGGCTGAAAAAATAGAGCCGAAGGATACGAAATTTGAGGGTTGGAGAGAAAATTCCTGATGCAAAGTAAAGCAGGCCGAGGTTGTCTGATTTTCACAAAGCCTTGACTCCGCATAGTTCATTTGTCATTTCCGATAAAACCGTTCTTCGCCTTCGGGGCGGGTTTTAAATCGCATGTATTGCCACATGTATTGATCGGGGTATTGGCGCACCGCTTTCTCTGTAATTTTGTTGATGCGTGCGGTGTCTTGTTCAACGTCATCCGTTGGAAAATCAGTTCGAGAATTGCTGAGGAGAAGCTGTTTTCGCGTATCAATTTAAAATGATTGTTGATCTATATATTTTTCTATACCAAAGACTTCAATGTGATCGGTTAACGGATATTGATCGTTTCCTGGTGTGATCACAGTTAATTGATCTAGCTTGAGAGTTTCTAAAGCTATATGCATGGATTTTGTTAACTTGGGTGAAGAGGAATATTTGAATTCGAAACCTAAACGTTGTTGGTTTTGAAAAAGCAATAGATCTAATTCAGCGCCGGTATGAGTTGACCAAAAATAACAGGCTTCTTGTTCTGCATGATGTGCTCGAATAATTTCTTCCATTGCAAATCCTTCCCAAGACGCTCCGAGTTTTGGATTGGAAAGCAGATGATTCATCGTTTCGATCCCTAGAAGGGTATGTAGGATACCGCTATCACGAAAGTAAATTTTTGGAGCTTTCACTTGTCGTTTTTTGATGTTTTCAATCCATGGTCGCAATCGACGGACCATAAAAGTTCCTGTCAAGATATCGAGATAATGTTCAATTGTTGTATGTGCAACACCAAATGAACGTCCTAATTCAGAGGCGTTAAAAATATTTGCATGGTAATGAGCAAGCATCATCCAGAATCTTCGTAGGGTTTCTGGTGCAATTCTAAAACCCAAGTTAGGGATGTCTTTTTCAAGAAAGGTGCGAATGTAGGCTTTGCGCCAACGATTACTTGTATTTTCATCGTTTGCTAGAAATGACAGGGGAAAACCTCCTCGTAACCATAATTTTTCAAATTCACCGACTTCCTGAAAAGAGAATGGGGTGAGTTCTAGATATTCAATGCGTCCGGCTAATGTTTCTGAAGACTGTCGAATTAAATCGCGAGAGGCACTTCCTAAGATTAAATAGTGCGTTTGACGATTTGCTTGATCGATGAGTACTCGAAGTATGGGAAATAATTCTGGTACCCGTTGAATTTCGTCGAGAATGACTAGGCCCTTCAAAGAGGCCAATGCAAGCGCTGGGTCTTGTAATTTTGCCAAATCGCGACTGTCTTCCAGGTCAAAAAATGTGACGTCGGGTTGAGAGGCCGCATATTGACGGGAAAGGGTGGTTTTTCCGCATTGCCGAGGCCCTAAAATTGCAACAATTGGGTGCGTATTGAAGGCCGAATGAAGTTGTTGAAGAAAGTATGTTCGTTTCATAAGAGGTAATTTACATTGAAAATTGTGCGATTGCCACACAATTTTCAAGGTAAAACGTTATTTTTTATAAAACCGTTCTTCGCCTTCGGGACGGGTTTTAAATCGCATGTATTGCCACATGTATTGATCGGGGTGTTGGCGCACAGCTTCTTCTGTAATTTTGTTGATGCGTGCGGTGTCTTGTTCAACGTCATCCGTTGGAAAATCTGTGAGTGGCGGTTGAAGTTTTATTTCATAACCTTCGTCGTTTTCTTGTCTGAAGAAATAGACCGGGCAGACCTTTGCTTTCGTTAATGCAGCAAGGCGTGATGTTGCAATGACTGAAGAAGCCAAGACATTGAAGAATGGGACAAAAACATTGTGAAAATGGCCGGCATCGACGTCCGGAGTAAACCACACAATTTCTCCTCGTTTTAATCTCTTCAAAGCGGCTCGAATGTTGTTTCGTTCGATGAGTTCTGCATAAATCTTTTTGTAATGACGCGTCATGATGAAATTCACAAAAGGAATTTTGTGTTCTCGATACACAATGGCAAACGGTTTACGCATTGCGTAAAGACGACCGACTAATTCAAGTGATGTGAAATGACCGCCTAGAAAAATAACACCTTTTCCTTCCGCCAATGATTGGTTTAAGTATTCCTCTCCGTGGAAGGTTGCAAAGCGTTGCAACTGCTCGTCTGAGCCCCACCATGCTAGAGCGGTTTCAAAAATCCCTTTTCCTACAGAAATAAAATTTTTACGTAACAACTGTGCTCGTTCATCAATACTGAGTTCAGGAAAGCAAAGATCTAAATTGATTTGTGCAATGCGTTTCATTCGTTTCGCAAAACGATGCAGGAGTAGGCCTAATCCTTTTCCTAAAGTCATTTGAAAGCGATAAGGCAAATGAGCTATACACCAAAAGAAAAAAATCAAAATCCAGAAAGGCCAGTAAAGCGGTGTGTAAAAATTCTTTTTCGTTTTCATTGGTTTAAAACCCACAACTATCTAACAGTTCTTTAGGAAGCATCGTTCCTAAAGTTTCTCGATTGATAATCTCAGAGCAAGAACCTATTTTTTTGTTTCCGTCTTGCGTTAATAAAATAACTTTATCACAGCACAGTTGAATCAATGGAATCTCGTGTAGCACTAAGAGAATGATCTTACCGGTTTCTTTAGCGAGTTTTTTTAGAATAGATAAAACATGCATTCGTTGCTGCAAATCCAAGTACGTCGTTGGTTCATCCAATAAATAAATATCAGGGTTTTGCGCGAAAAGCGTTGCAAGTGTGAGTCGACGTTGTTCTCCCCCGGACAGTTGAGAGACGGGACGTTGTTTCAAATGGTGTAACCCGACCAATTCCAGAGCTTGTGTTGCGATTTTGATGTCTTCTGGGTTTTCAGAAAACCAGTTAGAAGAGTAGGGGTATCGCCCAGTCATTGCCGTTTCTAAAACAGTACTTGGAAACGGGAAGTAAATTTGTTGTGGTAGAAGGCCAATTTTTTGTGCGCGTTCTTTAGGGCGCATGTGCAAGATGTTTTTTCCCGCTATGAAAACACGGCCGGATGTTGGCTTTTTGAGTCCTGCTAGGACATGCAATAGCGTCGTTTTACCGATACCGTTCGGTCCCAAAATGCCCCAAATTTCTCCAGGCTGACAAGTAAAGGAAAGTTGTTGTATGAGCGGTATTTCCTGCATGGAAAGGCTGATTTGATCAATGTGAAAAGCGTTCATCGTTCTTGGCACCCTTGCAATACGACGATAAAGGTGGGGACTCCGATGATGGCCGTCACGATCCCTACAGGCAGTTGCGCCGGTGTGATTAGAACGCGACTGAGTGTATCGGCGAGCGTGAGCAAACTGCCTCCGAGTAATACGGATGCGGGTAATACAAATCGATGGTCTGAATTTTTTACGATTCTAAGCATGTGAGGAACGATTAATCCGACAAAACCAATGCATCCCGCCATGTTGACAGCTAGTGCGGTTAATAAAGAGCTGAGGAGGAAAAGGATGAGGTTTAAGCGATGTGTGTTGATGCCGAGGCTGCGCGCTGTGAGGTCTCCTCGAGCCAATATATTGAGCGGTTTGGCGAGGATGAAGCTGACAACTAAACCAAATAATAAAATGATTGGTTCCCATATTGAGAAATGTGCATAGCTCAAATCGCCGATGAGCCAAAACAAGATGCTGCGTAGGTTCTGATCGGGGCTGGTGATTAATATGAAACTCATGATGGCTGCCCAACCGGTTGCGACAACGACACCTGTTAGCAATAAACGCAATGGCAGGAGGTGTTTGTGGGAGCGTGAAATTCCCATGACCAGCGTGATGGACAGCAAGCTGCCTAAGAAAGCGGTGAGATTGAGAAATGCGGTGCTTAACCCCAGCAAAATACCAAGAGCCGTTGCGACAGCGGCACCGCCGGAGACACCCAAGATATAAGGATCCGCCAGCGGGTTACGTAAGAGTGTTTGCATGAGCGCCCCTGCTAGGGCGAGCAACCCACCCGTCGTGAAAGCAACAAATGTGCGGGGGAGGCGGAGGTCAAAAATAATGATGTGATCTGTTGAATGTTGTGGGTTGAAAATAGCATTGATGAAATGGGTAAAGGAAATGTGTGTGCTGCCTTCACGAATGCTTAAGAAGATGCTGATCGTCGCGAGCAAACAAAGAAAGGTGAGAAGTGTGGTCGAGGAAAAATATGTGCGGCGATTCATAAAGCAAGTGTTTGAGTTTTATCGTTATTTTGGGGGGAGGAGTGTAAATAGGGATCATAGACGTGTCGACAGCAATTCCTGCGCGGGGGCAAATGGCTACATACATTTCTGGGCCTGTTTCAATCCAAATTTTTCGAGAAATTTTTGACGCGTAATTTATTGATTTTTCTGGATCCTTAGCTTTCGCGAGGATGACGAAACGGGCGGATTGCAACATGCCTATTTCTGTTTGGCGCCTACAAACTCGAAAATTAGCCGGCTAAAAGCTCGTTGTAAAAACGAGAGCTGCTTCGTCTTGCGGCTTTGACTATACTGCTGCAAAAAATGGATAAGTAAGGATCGAATCGTGATTGATAGAAGAGGGTTTCGAGTTGGTATAGGGATTGTGATTATTGATGACAGTCAGCGAGTTTTTTGGGCCCGTAGAATTCGTCGTAATGCTTGGCAATTCCCTCAAGGAGGAGTGGATCTTCATGAGTCTCCTCAAGAAGCAATGTATCGGGAACTGTATGAAGAGGTCGGTTTGACTCAAGAGGATGTTGAGTTAATTTCTCACAGTGATCGTTGGTGGTACTACCGACTTCCAAAACACCTCATCCGTTATCATTCAGAACCCTTATGCATCGGTCAGAGACAAAAGTGGTTTTTATTGCGTTTTAAAGGCGATGAAAAAAAAGTTTGTTTCGATAAAACAAATACACCTGAGTTTGATGGTTATCGATGGGTCGATTATTGGTTGCCCACGCAAAAGATTGTTTTCTTTAAGCGAAACGTTTACCGCAAAGTGCTTAATGAATTTGCGCCGCTTGTTTTTCCTGCAGATGAAGAGAGTTCTATATGTTGAGATATCCCACTTTTGAACCCATTGCTTTTCATTTGGGTCCTCTTTCTGTGCATTGGTATGGGTTGATGTACCTCTTTAGTTTCATTGTGTGCTGGGGGTTGTTGAAACATCGTGCGCGCTTATCCGAGGGGCGATGGACGATGGATCAAATCGGAGATTTAGTGCTTTATGCCGCATTCGGTGTCATTTTAGGCGGGCGTACGGGATATATGTTGTTTTATGACTTACACAATTTTCTTCATGCGCCTTGGATCATTGTGAAAGTATGGGAAGGGGGGATGTCGTTTCACGGCGGTCTTCTCGGCGTTTTAATAGCCGTAGCGTTATGGGCAAGAAAATTTCATCGTTCTTTCTTTGATGTCACCGATTTTCTTGCGCCTGTTGTCCCTGTTGGACTTGCTGCAGGTCGCGTCGGGAATTTTATTAATTGTGATTTCCTCGGACGAGTGACCTCTGTGCCTTGGGGAATGATCTATCCACGAGGAGGCATCTTGCCTCGTCATCCTTCAACGGTTTATGAATTTCTTCTCGAGGGCGTGTTGTTGTTTGTGGTTTTGTGGCTTTACTCCGCTAAACCACGTCCCAGAATGGCTGTGTCCGGCATGTTCTTGTTAGGTTATGGAGCCTTCAGAGTGTTTTGTGAATTCTTTCGTCAACCGGATCCGCAATTAGGATTTCTCGCAGGAGGGTGGTTGACGATGGGCGAATTACTTTCGATTCCAATGATTCTTGGCGGCATTTTGTTATTGGTGCTTGCTTATCGGTATAAGGCGCGGGAATGACAGAGCGGACCTGGATTCCCGCCTGTGCGGGAATGACGGTGAGGGTCGCGGGCATGACGATGAGGGAGCTACTTCTTTAATTTATCGCAGCCTAATTTTTGATAGTCGTTTTGAAGTTGAGCTTGTTTTCCTTTTAATTCCCATTCTTGGTATTGATGGCCTTGCGAGTTGAGAAATAATTGTTGCCTTTGAAGGTTGATGCATTGAGTTCTTAGGTCTGGAGCCGATTGAACAGACCGTGCGTGTTGACATCCGATCAAGGCAAAACAGCAAAATAAACCGGTTAGAGAGAAGCAAAAGGCCATTTTCATAGCTATATTTCCTTATATATTTGATTTTTTAACAAAGGGCGCATTATATGCCCGACCCCACCTTTCATTTGAAACAAAAAAATTATGACTAAATGGACTCCCAAAAAAGACCCTTTCGGGCAACGAGAAGCAGCTAAATATGAGCGCCCCATTCCTTCTCGAGAATTTCTTTTAGATTACATCTTGGAACTTGATCAGCCGATGAATCAGCTGCAATTGCAACGTGCATTGAAACTGACTTCAAAAGTGGATCAAGAAGCTTTGCGTCGGCGATTGCGCGCTATGGTGCGTGATGGGCAATTAATCAAAACGCGGCGTGGAAAGTTAGATATTGCTCAACAAGGAGATTTAATTCGAGGGCATGTCGTAGGACATCGCGAAGGATTTGGTTTCGTTGCTCCTGAAGATGGAACGTCTCGTATTTTTCTATCAGCGCGTGAAATGAAAGGCGTGCTGGATGGAGACATTGTTCAGGCGCGTGTCATTGGAATGGATCGTCACAATCGTCGCGAAGGGATGGTGACAGAAATCATTGAGCGCAAGCATAAGGAAGTAGTAGGACGATTTTATCTTGAAGGTATGGTTGGATTTGTGCGATCCGATAATCCACGAATCAATCAAGACGTCATTATTCCGATAGAATTTCGTGGAGAAGCGCAGTCTGGGCAAATCGTTAATGTAGAACTGATTTCTTCATTAACCGTGCGGAGTCAACCTGTAGGACGTGTAGTAGAGATACTCGGAGAATACATGGCTCCTGGGTTGGAGATTGAAATGGCTATCCGTTCTTATGCGCTGCCACATATTTGGTTGGAGGACGTGCAAAGACAATTAGACGATATTCCTCGAGAGATCTCTGCTTCTGAAACCAAACATCGTGTTGATCTGCGTGATACGGGTTTTGTGACGATTGATGGAAAAGATGCAAAAGATTTTGATGACGCTGTGTATTGCGAGAAACGCCCGCGCGGAGGATGGCACCTGTTAGTCGCTATTGCGGATGTTGGACACTATGTCCAAACCGGAACGGCTTTAGATTTGGCCGCACAGGAACGTGGTAATTCAGCTTATTTTCCTGGGCAAGTTGTGCCAATGTTGCCCGCGGTGTTGTCTAATAATTTATGTTCTTTAAAGCCGCAAAAAGATCGCCTCACTGTAGTGTGCGATATGTTCCTTTCGAAAAATGGACGGTTAATGCGGAGTCGTTTTTATGAGGCTGTTATCCGTTCTCAAGCGCGGTTGACCTATCGTCAAGTGGCGCAATTTCTAAAGGATGGACAAGTTCCTGCTGGCATGAAAAATCTATCAAAGCCTGTTTCTGAGAAAGTTGTATCGTCCCTTAGGGAATTAGACGCGTTGCATAAGATCTTATTAGAAAAACGCGTAAGCAGAGGCGCGCTTGATTTTGATACACCAGAAATCAAAGTCGAATTTGGAGCACAGCGGAAAATCAAAAGACTATATGTTTCGGTCAGAGAAGATTCACATCGCATTATTGAAGAGTGCATGTTGTGCGCCAATGTGTCTGCCGCACAGTATTTGTTAGAGAACGATTTAAATAGCTTATTTAGAGTGCATGATGGGCCTAAGACCGAAAAGCTACAGGCCTTGAAAATATTTTTAGGTGAATTGGGCTTGAAGTTGAAAGGGGGCGATTTGCCGTTGCCGAAAGATTATTCGCAGTTGTTAAAAGACATTCAGTCGCGTCCTGATGCACATATTATTCAAATGATTTTGTTACGTTCTCTCTCCCAAGCAATCTATACGCCGGACAACGATGGGCATTTTGGATTGGCCTTCGATGCATACACTCACTTTACTTCCCCCATTCGTCGATATGCTGATTTGATTGTGCATCGTGCGATCAAGGCAAGTTTGCATAAAAGAAAACAGAACGATATTCCGAGTTATGACACCTTAAAGACGATTGGTGAGCATTGTTCTATGACTGAGCGTCGTGCCGATGAGGCGACAAGGGATGCATTGGATTGGTTAAAGTGTGAATACATCCTCGATAAAGTTGGTGAGGAATTTGATGCTGTTGTGAGCAGCGTGACAGGGCACGGTATTTATTGCGAATTAAAAGACATTTATGTGGAAGGGTTGATTCATATTTCCTCGTTAAAAAATGATTATTATCGCTTTGATGCTATCCGTCATAGGTTGATCGGTGAGAGAACCCACAAAACATTTCGTTTAGGTGATGTATTAAAAGTGCGCTTAGATCGAGTCGATTTGGAAGACAAAAACATCGATTTTTCTTTAGTGTAGCAACTGTACCGTCATGCCCGCGAAAGTGGGCATCCATTAGCTTTCGCGGAGATGACGTTTCATCACGTGCATAGCCTTCAATAAGCGGAGGGCTTCATACAATTGGTAATCTTTCGTGGCCAATTGTTTTAATGAAGTGTTCGTTTTTTTCTGATCCACGTTTTTATTTTTATTCCCATTATCAAGATGATTTTCTAAATCTGTTTCGTGCAAATTTAAGAAAAACATCGCGTCTTCTTTCGATTGCTTCACGACCAATGGATCAACAGCGATATCTGGCGTAATGCCTTTTGCTTGGATCGAATGTCCGTTTGGTGTGTAGTACAACGCAGTCGTTAGTTTTAAAGCTGTTTTATTGTCTAACGGAAAGATGGTTTGCACAGATCCTTTACCGAAACTTTGTTGTCCCATAATGATGGCGCGACGATGGTCTTGTAATGCGCCTGCAACAATTTCTGCTGCAGAAGCAGAGCCTTGATTGATCAACACAACCATAGGCGCACCGTTTAAGATATCTCCCACATGTGCTTTTTCTTTAAGTTGAGAAGATGTTTTTCGTCCTTTTGTGTAAACGATGAGAGCATTCTTTTTTAATTTTCTGCTGTCTAAGAAAGCATCTGCAACATCTGCCGATGATTCTAAGATGCCGCCAGGATTGTTCCGCAAATCAAGCACGAGTCCTTTGAGAGGTGCTTTCTCTTGTTTTAGTAATGCATGAATGGCCTGTGTCATTTGTTTGCCTGTTTCTCGCTGGAAGTAAGCGATGCGAATGTAACCGTACCCATCGTCCAATAATTTACTTTTTATGCTTTTAACGTGGATTACGTCTCTTTTGATAGTAATAGTTTTGGGGGTTTGGCTTTTTTGATGCAACACCGTTAACGTCAATGTTGTGCCTTTTTTTCCTCGCATCGTGAGAATGATCTGCTCCATTGGCATATCGATTAACTGTTTTCCGTTAATGGCAAGAATGTAATCCCCTGCCTGAATACCGGCTTTTTCTGCAGGCGTGTCGTCTATGGGGCTGATAACTTTTGTAATGCCTTTTTCTTGTGCAATTTCAACGCCAATGCCCACAAAAGTCCCGTTGGCATGTTCTTTCAATGCCTTATAAGCCATCTCATCGAGGAATGCCGAGTGTGGGTCGAGTTCGTTTAACATGCCTCGAATTGCGCCGTTGAAAATGTCTTTATCTTCTACTGGAGTTACATACAGTTTTTTAACTTGCGCGATGGCTGTAGTGAAACGTTCCACTTCAGAAGGTTTTAACGTGATGATTTCAGACTCGTTGTTGTCGTTCGTTGCAAACGCATGGGGAGTGAATAAACATCCAAGCACTAAAATAAGAAGGAGGTGCTTTAGAAAACGTGGTTGTTGTTGCATTAGAAAATGTCCTTAGATTGTGGAAGCTCATCATATCAGCGGAGCAACTGTATCGTCATTGTTCGCGGAGGCGTGAATGACAGATCCTCGCTTTCGCAGGGATGAGAAAAGAAGATGCTGTAGCCGCACTTCATTGAGTCTTTCTTAACCACAGCAGAGGGTTTAAGGGACTATTTTTATGACGAATTTCAAAGTACAGAGCGGGGCTTGATATCTCCTCGTCAGTTCCTAGTGTTGCGATCTTTTCTCCAGCTCGTACATTCATTCCAGGTTTAACGAACAGTTTCTGATTGTGTGCATAAAGTGTCAGGAAATGATTTCCATGTTGCACGATGACTAGCAAACCAAAACCTCTCAAGAAATTAGCAAACAAGACACGCCCTTGGAAAACAACAGAAACAGCTGCTCCTTGTGATCCGGCGATTAAAACACCTGTCGAACGTAAATGTCCTTGCGCAATGAGTTGACCAAATCGTCTCAACACTTTCCCTCGACACGGCCACAACAATTTTCCTTTCGTCTCATTGAAATTTTTCCCTGGAGCGTAACCTGTTTTTGCCCTTTCGGTGATTTGTCGAATGACGCGTTCGAGGTGTTGTTTGTTGCGGTTCAATTGTTTTAATTGTGTATCTGTCTTTTGAATAGAGTGGTTGATGTGATGCAGCAGCCACGTTTTATGACTTTTTACTTTTTCTAGAGTTGTTCTTTGTTCCCTTTCTTGAATCTGAACCGCCGTTAATTGCTGTTGATGTTGTTCAATGATTTTAGAAGTGGCGTGGATATTGCGTAACGACAGATGGATTTTTTCAATCAACTGCATGCGTTGTACGTCAATCATTTGTGCGTATCTCAAATAGCGTGTGATGTTGTTTGGATTTTCCCCATTCAAGACCATTTTGAATTTAGATTGTCGATTGATGCGGTAGGAATATCGAATTAATTGTTCCAATTGTGCTTTTTGTTCATTAAGGGCGGTGTAGTTTTGAAGCTGTTTTTGTTTGTTGAGATTTAAAAGGCGAGTTTGCTCATTTATTTGTTTATGAGTGAGCCGTATTTTTTGGCGAATGCTGCTCAGTGCTCCTTCTGTGGATTTGAGTTGTGCAGAGACATGTTTTTTCTTGGATTGATAAATCACTATGTGTGATTTAAGAGAATGAATCTTGTGCGTAATCGTTTTTAGTTCACGTGATCTTTGCTGCAACACATTGGCATGTGCCAATCCGGAAGCACACAGCATGATGCCAATACAGCACACAGTCTGTTTTAAGCGAAATCCTTTCATTTTACGTCTTCTAATTTAACGATGCTTTTTCCTGTCATTTCTTTCGGTATTGGTAAGCTCATGAGAGATAAAAGAGTAGGAGCAATATCACAAAGCGCGAAGGGGCCGTTCGTGATGGTCGCTGGGCGACCATAGTAAATAAAAGGTACTGGGCTGCATGTATGTGCTGTGTGTGGTTGTTGTGTCGATGGGTCGAACATTAGCTCAGCATTTCCATGATCCGCCGTAATAATTATTTCTCCATCGACCGTTTTGAGCGCAGTAATCACCTGTGACAAGCACTCGTCTATGCACTCGATGGCTTTGATTGTTGCTTGCATGTTACCTGTATGACCTACCATATCTGGGTTCGCGTAATTACACAGAATAAAATCATATTTTTGGTTGCGAATGGCCGTTGTTAATTTTTCTGTAATTTCGCGTGCACTCATTTCAGGCTGTAAATCGTATGTAGCGACTTTCGGAGAAGGAATCAGAATCCGATCTTCGAGTTCGTTCGGTTGCTCGACGCCTCCATTCATAAAGAACGTTACGTGTGCATATTTTTCCGTTTCAGCCAGGCGCAATTGTTTTTTGTGATGCGTGGCTAAGTATTCTCCTAGCGTATTTTTTAGATTTTCTGGCGGGTACAGCACAGGCAGGTGAAAAGTTTCGTCGTATTGAGTCAGTGTGATGTATGCCGCTAATTGAATGAATTTTTTACGAGGGAACTCTTTGAAATCGGGTTCAATGAATGCACGTGTGATTTCACGTGTGCGATCTGTGCGGAAATTCATAAAGATGATGCTGTCGCCGTCTTGAATGGTGATAGGAGATTCATTTTTAGCATGAATACTAATCGGTTGGACAAATTCATCAGTTTCATCGGCGTCGTATGCCAGTTGCAGTCCGGCGGTAGGAGTATCTGCGGTATAGACGGCTTTTCCTAGTGTGAGTAAGTCATAAGCCACTTCGACGCGATTCCATCGTTTGTCTCGATCCATGGCGTAATAACGTCCGACGATTGAAGCTATTTTTCCTGTGTTGTAATCACTCATGACTTTTTCAAGAGACTGGATGTATTCGAGCGCGCTTTTTGGAGGGGTGTCTCTTCCATCTAAAAAAGCATGTACAAAGATTTTTTTAAATCCTTGCTGTGCGGCTAGTTTGATCAGCGCGTAAATATGAGTGTTATGGCTATGGATGCCGCCTGGCGATAGCAGTCCGAAAACATGAATGGCTTTATCTGTTTGTTTTGCTTGTTCCATGGTGTGTAACAAGATTGGATGTTTAAAGAAATCACCGTCTTCGATGGATTTTGTAATACGAGTTAAGTCTTGGTAGACCACACGGCCGGCTCCGATATTCAGATGGCCTACTTCCGAATTTCCCATTTGTTCCTCCGGCAAACCGACGGCGCGCCCCGAGGCTTGTAGTAGCGTGTGCGGGCATTTTTCCCATAGGTTATTAAAGGTGGGTGTTTGTGCTGACAAAATCGCGTTTGCTGTTTTTTCTTCACGATATCCCCAGCCGTCGAGGATGAGTAAAACAATGGGTTTAGGTGTATGCATAAACGTATATTCCAAGTTAAATTGAAAGCGCGACAGCTTATCAAATTGTAGTGTCTATCGTCATTCGACTTCCGTGTGATTATTTGGATCTTAAGGGTGTTCCGAGGCGATAGCGGTACGTCCTGAACAAGGTTCTATCCTCGCTTCTTGACTGTAGATGGCTATAATGCCGCCCTTTTTTAAGGCACATCGGAATGACTATTTATATTGAATTTTTGCTACATCATTGGGCGTTATTTTCTCTGCTCATTGTTGTTGTTGTTTCTATTCTTATTTTTGAACTCTACGCACTTCGATTGAATCCTCGCAAAGTGACGCCAGAAGCTTTGGTGCAATTCATGAACAGCGATCAAGGGGTTGTGCTTGATGTCCGCGCATCAAATGCTTTTAAATCAGGCCATATTATTCATTCAGTTCATATTCCTGCCGATGAGTTAGAGAAAAGTTCTCAGTTGAAATCATATAAGAAGAAATCGTTAGTGATTGTGCATGAAGATGAACCACGTGCTTTGCGAGCAGCAAATCAATTGAATTGTCTAGGATTTGCGAATGTAAAAGTGTTGGGCGGCGGAATCCGTTCTTGGAAAGAAGCTGATTTGCCTCTGGAAACCGATAAAAAATAGAGATCTGATACAGTTTTTAATAGAGGAGAAAAAACAATGATAGAAGATGCTAAGACCGAAAATAAAAATCCACAATTAGAGATACAACGGATTTATTTAAAAGACCTGTCGTTGGAAGTGCCCAACGCGCCTGAAATTTTTCGTGAGGAATGGAAGCCTGAATTGTCTGTTAATTTAGATGTTGTAACGAAAGATCTTGAGTCAGGTCTTCACGAGGTTTTGTTGTCTGTAACTGTTACAGCAAAGGTGAAAGAAAAGGTGATCTTTCTTGTGGAAGCGCATCAGGCCGGTATTTTCCTTTTCGAAGGATTTCAAGAAGAACAGACACGGCATGCGTTAAATGTGTATTGCCCCAGTATTCTTTTTCCTTATATTCGAGAAGCTGTGTCTTCTGCTGTAACGAAAGCAAGTTTTCCTCCTGTGTATTTGTCCCCTGTAAATTTTGATTTTCTGTATGCGCAGAGACAATCACAGGAAAAAGCACAGTAACGGAGTGTTATGCATGAGTGGCCTGAAATGAATAAATACAAAGCATTTCTTGTTGGTCTTTGTCTTGCCTCTTTTCAAATGGCTCAGGCCCAATTGTTTATTGCTTCAAGACCAATTACAGAAAAGCGTGCTGAAGCGGCGGAAGTGAAGCTGCAAGAAGTCAAGAAAGAGGTTGATAACAGCGCTACCGCAAAAGCGGAATTGAAAAGAAAAGTTAAAGAAGAGCAATCTCAGTTAGATCCTTACGAAAAATTCAATCGAGTTATGTTTTCGTTCAATGAATTTCTCGATCGTTATTTTTTAAAGCCCGTTGCAACTATATATAACAAACTTATGCCGGAACCTTTGAATAAAGGGTTGGATAATTTCTTTGATAATTTAAATAAAGTTCCCACGATTTTTAACGATGTGTTGCAAGGCAATTTTTATCAGACCACTTCTGATTCTTGGCGCTTATTGATCAACACCACGCTAGGGGTAGGTGGTTTTTTTGATATGGCGACTCGCATGGGCTTGGAAAATAACTCGCAGGATTTTGGTTTAACGATGGCGAAGTGGGGTTATACAAGTTCGGATTATTTGGTGTTGCCATTTTTTGGACCGCGTACCGTGCGTGATACGGTTGCTTTACCTGTGAATATTTATACGAGTCCTTATCTATTGATTCCCGATGTGGCAATACGAAATACGACATATGCTGTGCAGGTCATTGATGACCGTGCACGTTTGTTGCGGTTCGAGAATGTGTATGAGCAGATAGCGATTGATAAATATATATTTATTCGCACGGCTTATTTGCAAGCTCGTCAATATGAAATCGAGCGAACCAAAAAATTAAACGATCCTTATACGCCCGAAGATATGCAAAAAATGCAGAACGATTATTACCTAGATGAGTAGATGCACGATTGATTGCATCTGAATCCAGATCGAAGTCATCCCCGCGAAAGCGTCTCCGTCATCCCCGCGAAAGCATCTCCGTCATCCCCGCGAAAGCATCTCCGTCATCCCCGCGAAAGCGGGGATCCAGAGAAATCAACGAATTACGCACCATAAATGCCTTGAAAAAAATTGGACTGCAACAACCCCAAGAAATGGATCCTTAGCTTTCGCGGGAATGACGGCAAGAATGTGAGAATGACAACAGGGGAATTTCATGCTTGTAATAAAAATGTCGTAGGGCCGTCATTGCAGAGGTTAATTTGCATATAAGCGCCAAATTGACCGGTCGCGATTGAACTGTATTTTGATTGAGCTTGTTCAACGAAATATTTGAACAGATCTTCTCCAAGTTGTGGGGGCGCAGCCTTACTAAAGCCGGGGCGAGTGCCGGATCGTGTATCAGCAGCTAGCGTAAATTGAGGGATCAATAACAACCCGCCTTGCACGTCTTTAACACTTAAATTCATTCGATCGTTTTCATCTCCAAAAACGCGGTAAGACAGAATGCGTTCCAGCAATCGATCCGCATTTTTTTGTTGATCTTCTCTCTCAACAGCAAGAAAAACCAAAATGCCGGATTGAATCTCTCCGATGATTTTTTTATTCACGTGAACATCCGCATGAGTGACGCGTTGTAGTAGCGCAAGCATAAAGAAGACCTTTAATAAATATAAACGATGGGATTGTAGAGCTTTTGTTTCCAAAGTCTTTTGCTGTTAAAAGGATTGTTGCTTCGATTATTTTGTAATCCCTAGCTGCAGCTAAGGATCCAGGTCTGTTCCGTCATCCATGTATGTGTTAAATCATTCGTTAGCGGTGAATCAATAAATTGCTGAGAGAAATGCAAGTTGCAATAGATCCCTTCACGTAAATTCCACGCTTACATCTTTGTTATCTTTGATGCAAAACTAGAATGGGTCTAATAACCCATGTCCCGAAGGGACAACACAAGATAGCCCAGGGTACGTGCTTAAAACCTTTAGGTTTTAAGCACGTACCCTGGGAATAAAACACCTCGCAAATTCAAACCCTGAAGGGGTTTAACAAGATGCCGCAATCGATCTCAAACATTCTAGTGCACTTGGTTTTTTCAACAAAAAATAGGGAACCAAACATTGGCGATGATATTCGAGATAAATTACATGCTTATATGAATGGGATTATTAAAAATCAAAAGGGGATTTTATTGAAAGCGGGTTCTGTCACTGATCACGTTCACTTATCAATCATTCATCCGCGCACATGCTCTTCATCGGATTTAGTTAAAGCCATTAAAATGGGTTCTACGAAATGGTTAAAAGCTTATTCTCCTCTCTATCAGAGGTTTCATTGGCAAAATGGTTATGGGATTTTTTCGATTAGTCCTACGCATCTGACCGCGTTGGAGACTTATATATTGAATCAGGCGAAACATCATCGGAGAACCAGTTTTCAAGAAGAATATCGTCATTTGATGAGGCAATATCATTTGCAATGGGATGAACGGTATGTATGGGATTAAAGAACGTAAGCGCCAAAAGATCTTTTCTGTTGCACCCCTTCAGGGTGCCGTGCTAGTGGTCTTTAAACCCAGGGTACGCGCTTAAAACCTAAAGGTTTTAAGCACGTACCCTGGGCTATCTTGTGTTGTCCCTTCGGGACATGGGTTATTAGACCCATTTTAGTTTTGCATCAGAGATAACAAAGATGTAAGCGTCGAATTTACGTGAAGGGATCTATTGTAATTTGCATTTCTCCTACTTGTGTTGTCCCTTCGGGACATGGGTTATTAGACCCATTCTAGTTTTGCATCAAAGATAACAAGGATAAAAGCGTGGAATTTACGTGAAGGGATCTATTGCAACTTGCATTTCTCCTACTTGTGTTGTCCCTTCGGGACATGGGTTATTAGACCCATTTTAGTTTTGCATCAGAGATAACAAGGATGTAAGCGTCGAATTTACGTGAAGAAATCTGTTGTAATTTGCATTTCTCCTAGCAATTTATTGATTCAGTGATGCAGCTAGGAATGACTAAATACGGGGGCTGTCAACGAATGACTTAACACATACAGGGATGACGAGGGAGTGGGAGGGGATGACGAGGAATATACAATCCAGAGAAACAAACGAATTTATGCTTTGGGAAAATCGAATTGCAGTAGCACCTGGAAGCACCGTAATCGTCTTTTATTTTTTTAATAAAAATTTACAGGGAATTACCGGTGAGCTGCATTGGGAAGGGGGTGTCTCTGGAATAAAAGACTCATCGCTTTCAAGAGGCTCATCTAATACAACCCTTCTTCTCTTATAAGATATAGGTTCTTCTGGTGTCGAATAGATTGATTGGTTCGTGTTTGGGCTACCATTTTCCGAGTTGTCCGAGAATAAGTAATTTTGCCCATTTCTTTCATGGCTAAATCCATAATTGAATAAGGATGAGGATGGGGGGTTTTTTTTCCCTTTCCTTTTCCTTTTTAGAGGCTTTTTCACAGTGAAAAAATCATTAATTTCTAATATTCCTTGAGTGGCACGGTTTGATGATCTTTCAAAACTTTTTTGAATAGAAGGCTGTGAGGAGCATTTTTGCCCAACCGTATTTTGATTTGCCTTTGATTCCACAACTAACCAATTATTTTCAAAGAATTTTACATGACTAACATTAACGCCGGGTAAGTACAGCCCTGGAAATAAGGTGATGTTTAGCGAAACGAGTGAAGGTTCAAATTTATGCGCTTCTAGATATGTTTTTACTTTAAAAGCTATTGGCGGCACTTTGGAACAATCGTAGATATCAGGCCTGTATTGCCCATTTTTTTCAAAATATGAATATATATTTTTCGCGAGTTTTTTATCTTCTTCTGTTTCAAACAGAGTAAGACAAGCGGCTAGATCGGGTTTTTTGATAACAATTTTTGGTTCTTGTTTGGATCCGTAAATTTCTTCAGCAATTCTAGCTGCAATTCTATTGACGTCAGCCCACTTTGTTGCGGGCATTTTTGTACGAATAATACAAAAGAAGATCGGTGTTTTAGTTCGAGACATAATTTTACAAACCAGGTGTTTTTGTTGTTTTTATCCGTCGACCTGAATTTGCGTCCGTGCGTTTTATTCTTATTTTGGTGCACAAGAATTTATTTCGATAAGAAGAATAGTCAAAACAGGGCGCTTTGCAAACGGGCGTTGTAATATTATTTATTTTTACGGTTATGGATCTATGGACACAACTCTTCGTTATTCCAAAGCAAAACGTGTGACCTTGTTTGGTGCTTTTGCTAATTTTTTGCTCAGCCTTTTTAAGATCATCTTTGGTTGGTTGGGGTCTTCTCAAGCCTTATTTGCTGATGGCATCCATTCCTTTTCGGATTTATTGGTGGATCTTTTTGTCTTATTCGCTTCGAAGATTAGTCACAAGTCACCGGACGAATTGCACCCCTATGGGCATGGCCGCGTGGAAACAGTAGGGACCGTTGTTGTTTCTTTAGTCCTTATTTTTGTTGCATTTGGCATCGTATGGGATGCGGTTTATTCCATTTTGCATCAAGTGATGGCTCCTGTCGGTATCTCTGTATTAGTCGTCGCCAGTGTTGCCATTGTGGTGAATGAACTTTTGTTTCGTTACACATTGTTGGTTGCGAACCGGATCGATTCCAATCTGTTAAAGGCCAATGCGTGGCATAAACGCAGTGATGCGTTGTCTTCTATTGTCGTTTTGATTGGCATCAGCGCTGAAAGAATGGGGGTGCCGCATTTTGATGCGGTAGCAGCTATCGTAGTGGCGTTGATGATTATGTATCAGGGGGTGAAATGGATTTGGGCAGCCATTCAGGAATTGATCGATGTTGGTGTGCGACCCGATTTCTTGGCGGAAATAAAAGAAACTATTTTAGATGTTGATGGTGTGATGGCGGTTCATGGGTTACGAACTCGAAAAAGCGGAAGTGAAATTTATCTCGAAGCACATGTTCAAGTGGATGAAAAAACGAGTGCCTCTGAAGGGCACTTTATTGCGGATTGGGTGCAACGTGCTGTGATTCGAAAATTTCCAAAAATCATCGATGTGATGGTGCATGTCGATGTGGTTGATGACCTGTATGTGCACGAAGGTATTTTGTTACCAAATCGCAATGAGCTGATGCAAACGTTGGAGCCTGCTTGGAAAGAGCTGCCTAGCTATGCGTATCTTCGCGTTATGACTTTGCATTATTTAGGCAATGAAATTGCGATCGAACTTGTGTTTCCTTTGTCTGTTTTAAACAATCTTCAAGAAGCTTCTTTGTTATTCAATCAATACAAAGAAAGTATTCAACCTTTTCAATACATTCGATCTATTCATATTTTTTTCGCGGCTGATTGATAGAATCCTTTTTTGCTATTGTTATCTTCTCGAAAGCTTCTTTATGCTGTCATTCCCGCGAAAGCGGGAATCTAGAAATAGATATAACTGGATTCTTAGCTTTCGAGGGAATGACGGCGGTTGGAAAATTTCTTTTTTAATACAGAGAAAAATTTATGAATCGACAACTCTTCGGTGCAATTTTTTTAGTGGCTGGTACCTGTATAGGTGCTGGCATGTTGGCGTTACCTGTTGCTACATCAGGAGCAGGCTTTTTTCTTTCGGTACTTTTATTAATCGTTGTTTGGCTGTTGATGTCTTTCACCGGCCTTCTGGTTGTTGAAGCCAGTTTGAGATTACCTGAAGGCACTAGTTTCATTTCTATGTCTGAACAAACCTTAGGACCTATTGGAAAAACAGTGACATGGTTCTGTTTTATTTTGCTGCTTTATTCTTTATTAGCTGCTTATTTCGCAGGTGGTGGAGCTGTGGTTCACGCGGTTGAAGAATTGTATTTGCGAAGGCCAGTGCAATCTTGGATGTCTTATGTTCCGTGGCTAATTGTTTTTTCCATCATCGTTTATTTTGGCATTACTGTGACCGATTTGTTAAATCGATTTTTGGTGCTTGGATTGGTCGGTACGTTTGTTGCATTAGTGTTAACGACAGTCCCGCATGTTCATCTTCATTTGTTAACTGGGTTTCATCACAAATACTTGTTGGCGACATTGCCAATTTTGTTTGCCTCTTTTGGTTATCATGTGATTTTACCAAGCTTGAGAACGTATCTAAAAAGTCACGTGCGTCATCTTAAAACAGCGGTTGTTGGGGGAGGAGCTGTTGCTTTATTGATGTATTTTGTTTGGAGCGTCATTGTTTTTGGTTTGATTCCCACCTCAGGTCCCAATGGATTGATCGCTATTCTTCATGCGGGTTATCCCACAGCGCAGATCGTTAGTGCGCTCGCAGCGTTCACGCAAAATTTTTGGATCGTTTCCATTGCTCGCTTTTTCATTTTCTTTGCTATTGCAAGTTCATTTCTTGGAGTGTCTCTTGGTTTGTTTGATTTGTTAGCCGATGGACTCAAGATCAAAAAAGATGAGAAAGGCCGCGGGATATTGGCGGTGTTAACTTTCCTGCCCCCATTTTTATTCGCGTTATTTTTTCCAACAGGATTTGTATTGGCTTTGAGTTATGCGGGAGTGTTGGTCGCTATTTTGCACGGTATTTTGCCGGCGTTGATGGCGTGGCGCGGGCGGTACTCTCAAAAATTGCAGAGCCCTTATGTTGTATGGGGCGGGCGATGGGCTTTGATTTTTGTAATGTTGTGTTCGCTTGTTGTCATTTTTTCGCAATTAAAATTTCATGCTTAAGAGGTTGTGATGATCAAAATTGCCACATGGAACGTTAATTCATTACGTATTCGATTGAGTCATGTATTGGAGTGGTTAGAACAAAACAAACCTGATGTGTTGGCGTTGCAAGAAACGAAAGTGGTCGATGACAAATTTCCGCATGCCGATATTGAGGCTTTGGGGTATCACGTAATTTTTACGGGTCAACCGACATTCAATGGTGTGGCACTATTGAGTCGTGTATCGCCGCAAGAGGCGACAACAGAAATCGAAGGGTTGGATGCGGCTCAACGGCGAGTGGTTGCAGCGACGCTTGGAAGCACGCGGGTGATTAATTTATATGTGCCGAACGGTCAGAGTGTGGACTCCGATAAGTATCAATATAAGTTGGATTGGTTACAGACTATGAGGCGATATTTGAAAAATGAATTGGCGCAATATCAGCAATTAATTGTTATGGGCGACTTTAATATCGCGCCGGCAGATATTGATGTTTACGACCCAAAGGCTTGGAAAGGGCATGTTTTAGTGAGTGAGCCTGAGCGTCAGGCGTTACACGAGATTCAACGGTTGGGTTTATCAGATGTTTTTCGAACGAAATATCCCGATGTTGTGGGTTATACCTGGTGGGATTATCGAGCGGCAGGATTTCGTCGTAATTTAGGGATGCGTTTGGATCTGATGTTAGCGAGTAAATCGTTAATACAATGTTGTAAGCATTGCGAAGTGGATGCTGCTGTGCGCGCATTAGAACGACCTTCGGATCATGCATTGTTGTTCGCGGAGTTTGATACGCAACTGTAAAACCAGGTTGCGTCGTTATCTTCACGAAAGCGGACGTGGAGGAGCTCCTCATTTGCTTTTGAAAAGTGCAAACCTATAATCAAATGCATCTTAAACATCGTGAGAAGATTGTTTTGAAACGTCGTAACTATTGGCCAACAGAAGAAAAAGATTTGCAGATGGCTGCAAAGATTATTGAGAAACACATCATCTTGAATAATGGTGAACCCTTGTCGTTTGTTGATATCGTAATGTTTAAGGAATTTGAACAAGTTGATTTCGATGTGCCTGAATGGATCCTCGAACTCACTGAATTTTTTTCCGATCAATACGGTCTGAAGAAAGGTCAAGACATCACGAAGCGGGTGTTGGCGAAGTACATGCTACAAGGCCAAACCGTCCATTGATCGAGGTGGACGGCCATTAGCACGGAATCTTCGGGCGAAAAAATTCTTTTTAAATGCTCACGTATGTCTATATACGCTGCGCTTTAAAAAGAATTTTTTCGCCCGAATCTCCCGCACTACTGGCCGTCCTCACGATCTGTCCGTAATTCCTGTGTCTGAGCTAAAGAATAACTGTCGCTGTGCCACTTAGCGGAAGTTGTCGGCATCCCCGTGAAAACTAAGGATCCAGAGTTAATGTGTTTCTTCTCTGGATTCCCGCCTACGCGGGAATGACAGAGAAACACACAATTCAGAATTGATAGATCTCCTGGATTCCAGCAAGCAGCTAGGAATGACGGAGAAACACACAATCCAGGCCTCTGTTGCGGGGTAAATGTTCTCGTGGGCCTATGTGCGTGAACGCGATTCAACGCGTCTTTGTTTGGCGCTCAACTTTCGTATCTTGTTGTTTTAAAAGAATATTTTTAGGATTCTCGGGGTTTGATTCTTCTAGACTTCATTTCCCTTTTCCTGTATGAATGCGCGGTTTTTTTCATTGCGAGAGGCAACATGACTTTCCAAAGAACATTGAATAATGCGATCGAGGCAACTGGTATTGCAGTCCACAGTGGGTTACGTGCAAAGCTCACTTTAAGACCTGCTGCTGTAAATACAGGCATCGTGTTTCGTCGAGTTGACCTTCCTTCTCCCGTTGATCTTTTTGCCAAAGTAGAAAATGTAGGCGACACAACCTTGTCTACCACGCTTGTTGGCTATGACGAACATCATCACGCAGTAAAAGTTTCCACCGTTGAACATTTATTAGCCGCGTTTGCAGGCCTTGGAATTGATAACGCGTATGTGGATATCAACACCTCTGAAGTGCCGGTGATGGACGGCAGCGCCGGACCATTTGTTTTCTTAATTCAGTCCGCAGGAATAAAAGAACAAAAAGCCTTAAAGCGTTTTATCCGTATTAAAAAACCGATTCGTGTGAAAGATGGCGACAAATGGGCCTCTCTAGAGCCATATGACGGATTTTGCGTAGATTTTACGATTGATTTTGATCACCCCGTATTTCGCAAATCAAGCAGTCGTTTGTCTTTCGATTTTTCTTGTATTTCCTTTATTAAGGAAATCAGTCGTGCAAGAACGTTCGGTTTTCTATCAGATTTTGAACGCATGCGCGCGATGAATTTGGCATTAGGCGCTACGTTAGATAACGCAATTGCTGTCGATGATTTCAGAGTGCTCAATGAAGACGGTTTGCGTTATGACGATGAATTTGTGAAGCATAAAATTTTAGACGCGGTTGGCGACTTGTATTTATTAGGGAACCCTTTAATTGGCAAGTTTACAGGCCATAAATCGGGGCACGCCGTGAATAACAAACTCCTAAGGAAACTGTTGGCTACTGAATCTGCCTGGGAATATGTCACCTTCAGTAAAGGCGACAGGAGCCCTGCAGCCTATTTTGAACCTGTTCTTCAGAATGCGTAGCAACTGTATCGTCATGTCCGCGTAGAGACGCGATTTATCGTATCGCTACTTGTTCTTTAGATTTTATTCCCTTTCTTTATTTCTCTTTCGCTAATTTCATGAGGGCTTTCTTTAAATTTTTGTCTGTCATGCTGTTTGCTGTGCTTTTAATGAGCTGAATGGTTTGTGATGACAACTTAGATATCTGGCGTTTTTTTTCAGGAGGTGTGACTGTTTTTAATCGCACTTTATATTCAATGGCTTTGATTCCCTTAAACGCCTCTTCTTTTGCCAATTGCTTCAAAAGTTCTGGAATTAAAAATCGAAATTGCATCGCCCAATTTGCATGATCGATGAGTACCACCAAACGATCGTTTTCATAGTTTGCGAGCTGACAATGCTTAGCCATTTGAGGCGCTAGAAACCGAACAAATTGTTGATTCAAATAGGTGATCTGATTAACCTTGCCGACCAATTTAGCTAATTGATTTTTAGGCGCTCGCAAAATCATTGCGAGTTTTTTTTGTTTATTCATCGTCTGTTGCATACCAAGTTTCCGTCTATTTTTATGTGGCAGTCATCACCATCTGGTAGGACCTATGTTACTGATTTCTAATTTCGTTAAGTATCTTTTTGGTAGCCGTAATCAACGCGTTGTGAAACGCCTTTCGAAAGTAGTCAAAAAAATTAACGCCTTGGAACCTTCGTTCGAAAAATTAAGCGATGAAGCCTTGCGAGCAAAGACCGATGAGTTTCGTGAGCGGCTTTCCAAAGGGGAAACGATTAACAATTTATTGGTAGAAGCTTTCGCTGTTGTGCGCGAAGCCAGTAAACGAACTTTGAAACAAAGGCATTTTGATGTGCAGCTTGTCGGCGGCATAGTTCTGCACAATGGAAAGATTGCAGAAATGTGCACCGGTGAAGGAAAAACGTTGGTCGCTACATTGCCGGCCTATCTCAATGCCCTTTCTGGTAAAGGCGTGCATGTCGTGACGGTTAATGATTACTTAGCAAAGCGTGATGCGGAGTGGATGGAACCGATCTATCAAATGTTGGGTATGACGGTTGGCGTGAACTTGGCGGACATGAATCCGGAATCTAAGCGCGCAGCTTATGCAGCGGATATCACCTATGGAACGAACAATGAATTCGGTTTTGATTACCTGCGAGACAACATGGCCTTTAGCCTTGAAGAAAAAGTACAACGTTCTTTGAACTATGCCATTGTCGACGAAGTGGATTCCATTTTGATTGATGAGGCGAGAACCCCTCTCATTATTTCTGGCCCTACAGACGATATTTCCGAGTATTACATCAAGGTCAATCGCTTAATTCCGCATTTATCCAAACGTTTAGAAGAAGACGGCCCGGGCGATTACTACTTGGATGAAAAAACAAAACAAGCATATCTCACAGAAGAGGGGCATCAGCACATTGAGGAGTTGATGTACAAAGACGGGTTGATCAAGCAAAACGAAAGTTTGTATGACCCACACAATATTGTGTTTATGCACTATGTAAACGCAGCGCTCCGAGCAAACACATTGTTCCAGCGTGATGTGGATTACATCGTGACGAACAACGAAGTCGTTATTGTTGATGAACACACCGGACGCACGATGCCAGGACGTCGTTGGTCCGAAGGGTTGCATCAAGCAGTTGAAGCAAAAGAAAATGTGCGTATTCAAAATGAAAATCAAACGTTAGCGACGATCACGTTCCAGAATTATTTCCGTCTTTATAAAAAACTGGGGGGCATGACAGGTACTGCAGATACAGAAGCCTACGAATTTCAGCAAATTTATAATTTAGAAGTCATCGTGATTCCGACGCACATGCCACTGATTCGAAAAGATTTTTCCGACAAGGTGTATTTAACCGAGCGAGAAAAATTCCAAGCGGTGATGGAAGATATTCAAGATTGTGTCATGCGAGGGCAACCAGCTTTGGTTGGTACCGCGTCTATTGAGCATTCAGAATTTTTATCGAGGCTATTACAGAAAGCGAAGATTCCTCATCAAGTATTGAATGCAAAATTCCATGAAAAAGAAGCACATATTATTACGCAAGCAGGCTTTCCTGGTGCTGTCACAATTGCAACCAATATGGCAGGTCGTGGTACAGATATTGTGTTAGGCGGCAGTATCGAAACTGAAATTAAGGCACTGGACAACCCTTCAGAAGAAGACATTCAAAAAATACGTGCCGATTGGAAAGCGCGTCATGAGGCAGTGTTGCAAGCAGGCGGCTTACACGTGATCGGCAGTGAGCGGCACGAATCGCGACGTATTGATAACCAGTTACGAGGCCGATCAGGACGACAGGGAGATCCAGGTTCCTCTCGTTTTTATGTGGCGTTAGAAGACAACCTCATGCGTATTTTCGCTTCCGATCGTGTGGCGAATTTGATGAAAAAAGTTGGCATGAAAGAAGGCGAAGCTATCGAACATCCTTGGGTGTCTAAAATTATTGCAAGCGCACAACGCAAAGTGGAAACCTATCATTTCGATGTACGTAAGCAGTTATTGGAATTTGATGACGTTGCAAATGACCAACGCAAAGTGGTGTATTCCCAGCGTGCAGAATTGATGGAAGCACAAGATATTAGCGAAACAATCAAGCGTATTCGTGAAGACGTCGTGGATAAATTGGTGGCTCAATACATTCCTGAAGAGAGCATTGAAGAGCAATGGGACGTACCGGGGTTACAACAACTATTGGCTTCTGAATTTTTATTGCACATACCATTAGTTGAGCTGTTGCATCAGAAATCAGAGATGGATTCTGAAGCGGTGAAGCAAGCGATTCTTGATGAAGTGTTACGCGTCTATAAAGAGAAAGAAGAGCAAGTAGGTGAAGATGCGTTGCGTGTATTTGAGAAGTCCGTCATGTTGCAGACGTTAGACAATCATTGGAAAGAACATCTTTCGATGATGGATCATCTGCGACACAGCGTTTTCTTAAGTGGATATGCGCAAAAAGACCCTAAACAAGAATACAAACGAGAGTCGTTCGTGTTGTTTTCGAACATGTTGGATGATGTGAAATACGATGTGATTAAAGTGTTAAGCACGGTACAGGTAGAAGGCGCTGAAGAAGTAGAAGCTGCTGAAAAAGAACGACAACGACAGGCTGCACAGCAACAGATGTATTACCATCATGCAGAAGATCCGAACACTGCAGATGAAAATTCCAATTCAGAAGAAGAAAATCACACGCCATACAGACGTGATCAAAAAGTAGGCCGAAACGCTCCATGCCCATGCGGTTCAGGGAAAAAATACAAACAGTGTTGCGGGAAGTTGTAGATCGTCATTCCCGCCAGCTCCGCTCCGTCATCCCCGCGAAGCCGCTTTCCGTCATCCCCGCGAAAGCTAAGGATCCAGATTTAATATATTTTTCTAGATTCCAGCAAGAAGCTAAGAATGACGTCTAAAAAGATAGGAATGACTTGGAAACGGAGATAACGATAGAAACGTAGAGACGCGATGAATCAGCGTCTCAAAACGATGTATAAAAAAACATCAGAAAATAATTTTTACTGTATGTTTATTTGCGCTTTTAGAAGGTCCTATTATATTTCTTAATAACTTCAGAAATTATTCTGAAGCGCATCACAAAATAAAAACAAAAAACCAATCATGAACATCCCTTCGTTTTTATTCAGTCTTTATTTTGGTTACTTAGAATTTGCTTTGTTGCAGGCCAATCATTTGGTTTTGTTGTTGGTGCGTGTCGATTAGTTTTTTAACGTTCTAAATCGAGAGGAAACAATTATGTTTGATTCTGTTGATTATGATTTTGACCTAGTGCGAGAGGATGAAGAAGAAGGAGGTGATTTATTTTATATTGATTTTGATGATGATTCTGAAAGCGAAGATTTTTCAGTTGAAAAATCAACACCCATGGAGCAAACGTATGGTTTTAACGGATGGGATTACGAATCGGGTTCTGTCGCAGCGAGACAAACAGCCTTTCGCAATTACATCGAGGAAATTGCATTTGGCTTAACATTTTTAAAATCTTTACTAAAAGAAAAAACGAGTAACGAAGAGAGCGTAGAAGTTCCTATAACGGTCAAATTTGACAATCGATCTGACATTACGTTAGAAAAAATAAGCGGTTATTTGGATTTTTTACTCCTCATTAGCCAAACCAAAACACTCGCTGTAAAACTAGGCGCTTTTTATAAAGTGGTTGATGCGTTAATTCGAAAACCGCTCAGAGACGCGCTTAGGAGAATAAAAAGCGAATTTTTAACTTCTAAAATAAATGATGAAGCTGTATCAAAAATTTATTCTCTATTAAATGAAGAAAATTGGAAAAGGCAATCTAAGACAGATCCTAGTAAGAATCTTATTAAAGGAGCTCTTTCGCGAAAGGAGTTAAACATTCCAACGGTCTCTTCAGACAACCAATGGCTTCATTTGCCGCTTTCTCCGATCACAGATGGCCAACGATTTTTGAACAGTGTGACATCTTTTGAGCCGGATACTTTACGAAGACTCTTGGAGACTTATCTGAAAGATCAATTGATTAATGTTTATTTGAATTTTTTATGGGCGCATGAAAATAAAACCTTCAGTTGGTTCGAAGCAATTGAAAAACGAATCAAAGACGATGTGATTGCTCGTTTATCGGGACGAGAAAAACCGTTTACGTTTGAAGAAGTGATTCGGGTCAAGCGAGAGTTTGATGCTGTGATGCGTGAAGCGATGCAACAAAAAGAGATTCCAACAAGATTGTTGAGAGTCTCAATCGATAGAATATCAAGATTTTCATTGAATGATCTATCCAAGAGCGATCACTGGCGAAGAATCCAATTGAGTAGAGAAGATATTTTTGTAACCCCAGAAATTAAGGATCGATTAACCAAAATTTCAAAGATATTAGATGCTAAGCCCGAGCCGGATAGCGATGAAGAAAAGAAAAATAGGATTCTGGAAAAACAAAGACGACAAAAAGAGTTAGAAGAAAAGCAAAAAGCCGCATCTCAGTTATTAAAGGAGTTAAGTAATTTACAGGTTACTGGGGAACGATCTGAAATTGATCTATCTTCTCATCCGCTTAAAGATGACGAGGTGATTGTTTTATCTTCGTATTTCAAGAAACATGCTCAAATCGTTAAAACGGTGTTACTCAATGATTGTCAATTGTCCTCTTATGCTGACTTGTTACTTGATGCGATTGAGAAAATGTCTGCTTTAGAAGCGTTGGATTTAGGAAATAACCCTGATTTAGATGAGGGCTTTGTTGATGGTGTCCTGCAACGTATCACGCATTTTCCTATTAAGACGTTAAATTTATCTGGCTGTTCTTTTGATGAAAACGAGCTTTATGAATTTATGACAATGAATAAAACGTATCAGGTTTTGATTCTTAGAGACGTTAAAAGCATTAATCCGGAAAAATTAAGAGATGCTGTTTTTAGGTCTCATTCACTGAATTCGGTTGTATTGCCAAGCAATACCCCTTGGGGCATTAGACATGAGATTGCTAATACATTATTGACTCGCCATTTAAATCAACGTTTCAAAAATGATGACAAGTTGTTAGAAGCCTTCAAAAACAACTTGGATATCGAAAACGCAACGACTCTTCGCTTGAATCTGACGACTATCCGAGATCTTCAACCGATCATTGATTGGTTGCAGTGGCTCAATACACATGCGACCAAAGAGCTGCCTTTGAAGCGATTAAAAATCACTGGGGCAATGAAGCCGGAGATTGCAAATCAATTTGAAAATCTTTTGATGCAGTTGCCTGCTTTAGAAGGGATTTCTTTTCACGCTCAATTTGTTCGGGACAAGGGGGCTGTTGCGAATTCGTTAGGGACCTGTCTTCGTGCAATAAAGGATAAAAAACCTGAGTTAAAACATTTGTCTATTCAGGGAAGGGAGTCTTTCCAATTAACGGATCAAGATGTTAATAGTTTTGTGCTGCCGGTTTTACGGAAATTAGAGCATTTGGAAACGTTCAAACTACAGAATCACGGCTTAAAAATTAAAACGTTTAAAGATGTTGCAGAAAAAATTCACAGAGATGCTCCGTTGAAATGTTTTAGCTTTAGAGGCAATCGGTTAAATAGAGCTATTGGTCTATTGAGAGAAGGCCTTCGGTTTTTATTGGAACATTCTGAGTTTGGTGAGATGGATTTGAGTGGTTGTCTTCTATCGGACAAGCATTTGTCGTTGTCTTGCCATAGCTTTGCTCAATCAAAGGGAGGGTTATTAAAATTTGATGTCAGCGATAATCGCTTGCGCTTGAAACATCTTTCCTTACCGAGTTGTTGTCAGAGAGAGGTTGTTGTTGATGTAACAAGCAATGGGAATGTGAGCACAGAATCGTGGAAAAGTATTTCGAAAAAGAAAAAAATACATTTTGTTACCTCTGGGATATTAGACAGCACCGGTCACAAGAGTGATAGCACGTTAAGGGATGTGGTAAAACAGAGGAATCAAGCAGAGGAAAAATTAGAAACTGTACTCAATAAGTCAGAACTTCTTCCAAATGATTTAGCAAGCGAAGCAAATGACGTTTCTTTTGGATGTCAACGTGTTGCGTTTCGAATTCCTTACAATGATGAAAAACGAACAGCTCTTTGTGATTGGTTGGTTTCTTCACAAAATGAATGGAAAAAGTTTGTTATTACGATTCCTGAAGGTTTTGATCTTCACCAAGTGAGTGGTTTTTGTGAAGCCCTTGCAAACAGAATGCCAGAATTTTATTCATTAAATAGCATTGAGGTAGAAACACTTAGCGGAGCTGACCGTCAGGTCATAAAAGGTGTTTTTTCCGGTAGGTTTCAAAGCTTTGTGCAAGAACACGCTGATTTCCAAGATCTAAAGATAACTGTCGATGGTGAGACGGTTAACCGCAATCTTTCAGTAAGAGGAGCTCAAAGAGAGGAGCGTCGTGACTATCGTGAAAACAGGGGATTGCGTAGAAGATAATAATTTTTTGAGTGAGAGTAAGGCTAATTCTCGCGAAAACTTAGGATCCAGCTCCGCTCCGTCATCCCCGCGAAGCCGCTTTCCGTCATCCCCGCGAAAGCTAAGGATCCAGATTTAATATATTTTTCTAGATTCCAGCAAGAAGCTAAGAATGACAAATTTACACATCCCCAATGGTTGCGACCATGATGGCCTTAATTGTATGCATGCGGTTTTCGGCTTGATCGAAGACGATGGAGTGACGGCTTCGGAACACTTCGTCCGTGACTTCCATTTCTTTCAAACCGAATTTCTCGAATACCATTTTTCCGAAATCTGTATTCGTGTCATGACAGGCTGGCAAACAGTGCATGAAGAGTATTTTGTCATTACGTGTTTTTTTCAGCATTTCCATGTTGATCTGATACGGCTTCAACATTTTGATGCGTTTTGCTAACAGATCTTCTTCGCCCATCGACACCCAAACGTCGGTGTATAACACGTCCGCATCGCGTACCGCTTTATCGATATCGTCTTGAAATTCAATTTTTGCTCCGGTGTCTTTGGCGATTTTTTTGGCTTCTTCCACCAGCGCTTTATTCGGGAACAATTGTTTCGGCGCTAACCCTACAAAATGCATTCCCATCTTTGCACAGCCAATCATGAGCGAGTTGCCCATGTTGTTTCGAGCATCGCCGACAAAAACAAATTTCATATCACGCAGAGGTTTATATAAGTGTTCTTCTAACGTTAAGAAATCCGCCAAGATTTGAGTGGGATGGAACTTGTCGGACAAACCGTTCCATACCGGAACGCCCGCATGTTTTGCCATCAGTTCAAAATTGGCGTGATCAAAACCGCGATATTCAATTCCGTCGTAATAGCAGCCAAGTACTTTCGCCGTGTCTTCGATGGATTCTTTATCGCCCATATGGCTGTTCGATAAATAAGTGACTCCAGCTCCTTCGTCGCGTGCGGCAATTTCAAAAGAACAACGAGTGCGGGTCGAAGACTTATCGAAAATAAGCACGATGTTCTTACCTTCCAGAGCATGCCCTTTAATGCCTGTGAGTTTGTTGTTTCTTAATTCCAGAGAGAGATCCAACAGGTATCGGATTTCTCGCGAAGTAAAGTCGTTCAGAGTTAGAAAGTGACGTCCTTTTAGATTGATTGGCATGATTTGCCCTCCTTTTTAGTGATATGAAAAAGTGTTCCAAGTCATCCCCTCTTCGGTGTGGATCCAGGGGTTTATAAATAATTGTCTGGATTCTCTTGTCTGGATTCCCGCTTGCGCGGGAATGACTGTTGTCTGGATTCCCGCTTGCGCGGGAATGACTGTTGTCTGGATTCCCGCTGAAGCTAAGAATGACAGGCATGGAAAGTGCGCAGTAGAAAAATTGCCCATATATACGTCAGAAGCCTTAGTAATACGTAATACCGTCCGCGTTTGCTTGGATGAACGTGCCAGCTTTTCCTTGCATGATGTCTTCAATATCGGTCAGGCGTCCTATGACGGCAGAGTGTTTTGTTTGCTCCACAAACCGACAAGTAGCCAAGATTTTTGGCCCCATCGAACCCGCAGGAAAATCTAATTTTCTTAAAACCTCTGGCGAAGCTATTTTGATTTGCTTTTCTTCCGGCGTTCCAAAGTTTTCACAAACCGCTTTCACATCTGTCAGAATCATCAAACTTTCTGCCTCTAACTTTTCTGCGATGAGTGATGCGGTGTGATCTTTATCAATAACCGCTTCAATCCCTTGCAACTTATGATCTTCTGTTTTCATGACAGGAATACCTCCACCGCCACCGCAGATCACGATGTGCCCCGTCTTTATGAGCGCTTTAATCGTGACTAATTCAACAATGTTTATTGGTTTTGGAGAGGGCACAACACGTCGGTAGTATTTGCCGTCTTCTTTAACGTTCCACCCACGTTCTTTAGCAATTTTTTCTGCTTGTTCCTTGCTATAAACGGGGCCAATCGGTTTGGAAGGATTTTTAAAAGCAGGATCGTTTGGATCCACAATGATTTGCGTGAGTAAAGTAACAACCGATTGATTGCCTACAGCATTGTCGACTTCCTGTTGAATCAAGTAACCAATCATCCCTTGCGTTTCGGCATCAAGAACATCGAGAGGGTAAGGTTTTACCTGTGTATACGCTTCCGCTTGCAGTGCTAACAGTCCAACTTGTGGGCCGTTGCCATGGCAAATCACGACTTGATGTTGTTTTGCTAGTTTTGCAATTTCTTTACTTGCTTCTCGAACATTTTTTCGTTGGGTTTCTGCTTCTAAAGGTTCTCCGCGTTGCAATAACGCATTTCCGCCCAGGGCAATAACAATAAGCATTACAGTTCTCCTTAATTAAAACAGAAAGGGTTCACGTTCGATCGGGCAAGACATACAACGTGCGCCGCCGCGACCGCGTCCTAATTCAGAACCTGGAATCGAAATGACATCAAAGCCTTCATTGAACAATTTTTTGTTGGTGTACACATTGCGTTCATACCCAATGACAACCCCTGGCGAAATGGCTAATAAATTGCTCGCATCCGACCATTGTTCGCGTTTTTCGGTGAAATCATCTCCACCCAAAGTAATGAGACGCAGTTTTTCTCGTCCAATGGCTTTGCCAATGGCGTTGAACACATTCTTTTCTTTGCGCACATTCAATGATCCGTCGTCATTCGGGCGAAGGTTCCAAGCGCGAATCGTTTCGCAAGGAAAAGCGATGCAGAAACTGTGATCGTCTAACATCGTCATGACCGTATCTAAATGCATCGATGCCCGTTCTTTTGGAATTTCTATAGCGATAATTTGTTGTTTGTCTTCTTTTGCAAACAACCGTTTTGCCAATGTTTCGATCGCTTCAGGCGTGCTGCGTTCACTGACGCCAATTGCAATGCAATCTTTTGAAAGAACTAAAACATCACCGCCTTCGACAGTTGGTAAATGCGCTTCCATATCACTGCCGTCGTACCACGTTTCGAAGGAAGCTTTTTTGAACAGCGGATGGAATTTATAAATGACTGCAAGATTCAATGTTTCGCGTTGTCTTGCAGGCCAATGCATTGGATTGATAGAAACACCGTTTCCTATCCAACAAGAAGTGTCCCGTGTGAATAAGTGATTGGGTAATGGAGCCAAAATAAAGTCATCAGGAAACAACGTTTGACTCACTAACCCTTTCGCTTTGAGTTCGCATTCTTCCCAAGTGATTCCGCCAATTAAATGTGTGGCTAATTGTGTGGCGCTCATAGACGAAAAGTAATCGGATAGTTCATGCATTAAGGAAGAGTCGTGATACAAATGGTTGAGTGTTTTTTGCATCAACCATTTGCGTGCTGTTTTGTTTTCTAATGTTTCAATCAGTAGCTGGCGTAGTAAATAAACTTTGACTCCGTGATCCGTTAACACTTGCTCGAAGTATTGATGCTCTTCTGCTGCTTTTTTGATCCATAAAACATCGTCGAACAGAAAGTCGCGACAGTTTTCTGGAGTGAGTCTTTCCAGTGAAAGTTCTGGGCGGTGAAGAATGACTTGTTTTAGTTTGCCAATTTCAGAGTTGATTTCCATATCTGTTTCCTCAGTTTAAAAGTAAATTTCCGTTGTTTTTGTAGTAACTGTCCTGTCATTCCCGCGAAAGCTAAAAATCTGGTTTATCTTTTCTGGATTCTTAGTTTTCACGAAAATAACGATGGGCCGTGCAAAATTTTTTATGCAAAGTTTTCCGCAGTGCTTTTTTTGTTGCGCGAGTATATCCAGCCATATAGTGGAATAGTAGCGAACACGAGAATGGCCCCGTAAAAATTAATTTCTTCTCCAGCGCCCAGAATGGCCCAGAAAGAATAGGCCGCTGCTAGCAATGCAACGATGACAGAAGCGAAAGTCTTTTTATTCCAAACGGTGTCGCGTTGTTTGAGCACCAAAATTTCTGCAATTGCTGTGTAAAGGTACGGAATTAACGACGTTAAAGAAGCAATCAAAATAGTAATTTGATATTGCTTTACCAGGTTCGGACTGATCGTAAGAATCAGCAACAAAGAAATTAAAATTGAAGTGATCACAAGCCCCCAAACAGGGACGCCATGCTTATTGCATTTCTCAAAGATTTTTGGAAATACCCCGTCTTTTGCAGCAGCCATTGGAATTTGCCCTTGCAATAAGATCCATCCGTTCAGGGACCCTAAACAAGAAATTAATGCACCGATAGCAATGAACTCTCCTCCCCATTCTGACCCAAAAATAATTTTTGCCGCTGCGGCAAAAGGAGAGGTGGAAGTTGCTAAGACATTCATAGGAATCATGCCCATGATGAGAGTTGAGCTGAGAATATAAACAACAGCGGCGATAAATGTGCCGAGTAAAGTGGCTAGAGGAATGTTGCGTTGAGGATTTTCAACGGATCCCGATGGAACCGTGGCGGATTCCAACCCAATGAATGCCCATAAGGTGAGGGTTGCTGCGTGGCTGACCGCAATAAAATTCGAATCGCCAGAGACATTAAAGCCTATAGCAAAACTATGAGGGTCGAAGAATCGCCAGCCGAGAATAATTACGATGATGATAGGAATGAGCTTTAACGCAGTCGTGATGAGTGAGACATAACCGGCAGAACGCACCCCGGCGATATTAATTGCTGTGAAGAGCCAAATGAGGGCGATTGCCACAACACACCCTATGACGGGGTGTTGAAGAATCGGAAAGAAAAAGGCGAGGTAGCCAACTGCTGCAATCACGATGCTTGCATTTCCGACCCAAACAGCAACCCAATAATTACAGGCTGTTTGGAAGCCAATGTAAGGACCAAACCCTGCGCGGGCGTAGGCATAAGGTCCTCCTGTTGCTTGCACCATGCCGCTCATTTTCGAAAAAACGATGGCAAGTAGGAACGCTCCTGTTGCGGTGATGAGCCATGAAATCAAACTGATGGTTCCGATACTGGCGAGATTAGAAGGGAGTAAAAAAATAGCGGAACCAATCATGTTTCCTGCGACTAGCGCAGTTAACATGGTCAGCGTCAATTTTTTTTCTTTGGTTTGACTCATGATTTATTCCTTGTCGATAGGTTGAGTTTGTTCGAACGGTTTTTCGGGTGAATTTTCTTTGATGCGGTAGTTCTCTGAAGCCCATTCCCCTAAATCGATGAGCTTGCATCGTTCTGAGCAAAAAGGGCGGTCAGGATATTCTTCAGTCCATGGAATCAATTTGTTGCACGTAGGGCAATGTACAAAAGAAGGGGCAGCCATGTTGTTCTCCTTAATGATTACAAGGCTTAGATGGTACAAACGGTCATGCGGAAGGGAATATCGTCGTGTGTTTGGGAAACCCGAGCTTCTATGTTCGGAATCACAAAACGGATACTGATGTGGTGACGTCCTAAACTAATCTCCGGATAGCATTCGATTTCAGCAGGCAATATGACGCGAATAAGTTGGCAAAGTGCTCCTGAGTCGAGCGGTTCGTGGTAGAAACCTTTTACTGCCAGTAATGAACGTGCTTCAGAAGAGTTACGCACGATGGTTAGCAGTAAATCCACTGCATTTTTAATGTATTTGAATTCTTTGAGCCATTGATCGATTTGATTAAAACGCACGTCCGAAGGTTGTTGCAGCCAATAGTGGTAGCCGGGTGTATCAACGCAACTGCCGCCACCTGGGGTGATCAAATTGGGTCGTAATATACCTAGAAATTCATTGTCTCGTAGATTCTGCGCGACCTTTCCAGGAGTGCTGACAAAGTAATTGAGCAGCGTGTTGAGCTGTCGCAATGTTTCTTCCAATTTTTGTTGGCTGATGGAAGAAGATTTTGCCAGGGGAGTTAAGACAGCAATTTGGCGGTTCAATTCTTTAGTAATTTTGGATTTCAAATCCGGTCTATCCAGAATAGTGAGGATGTCAGTGATCAATCGAACGATGGCTTGAGAATGTTGAGCCGCATCTAGCGCATTAAGACAAGTATGAATTTGATTAAATAAATGTTCCAAACGCAAACAGGTACGAATGAGTTCATTGAGGGGTTGTTCGTAGATAATTTGATCAATTTCTTCCATGGAGTTAACCGAACTATAAGAGGATTCAAAGATTTCAAAAGATCATAGCATGATCATGTATAGGAGAAAGTGAGGCGTCGAGTTTTTTATCCATAGCGTTTGTTAAAAGGAGTTTATGCGCTACTTTTTTAAATATAAGGAGATATATCGGTGTTTTTAACAAAAAATAAGAATAATAAAGTTATAACAACTTACGAGATGTTGCGAAATGAGTTCTCACGTGAAGTTGTCTCAAGTTTTTACGAGAAAGATATCTATTTTTCTTCGTCAATGGTTGACGATGGGTTGATGAAGAAAAGTCAAAGTTTTGAAAAAGGCCTGTATGCAAAAATTTTATTGACTAGTAAATCTGGTTACTGGCGTGACTATAAGGTTATAAAAGTAAAACCATTTTCAACCGACGACGAAAAACTTTTTTTTGTGCATTTTTCTGAAAAGCTTGGCAAGGGGACCTTTGCAAAAGTATTTAAAGCTTATGAACTTACTAAGAAAAAGAAAAAGGGTAAGGAGGCATTTAAAGTAGAGCGTACCCCATACATTGTTAGAAAATTAGAGACAGAGCAAGTCAAATCATCCATAGGTTTTGAGAATGTTCAATATTATGGAGGAGTAGGTGTTTATACCGGGAAAAATTCTACTTTTCAGGTTATGGAGCAGTTTGGGCTTTTTGATTTCAGGTATTATTTGTCGCTCCAAAAAAACAAGTATATAGACCCTAAAGAGTGGGGTATTACCTATACCTCCCTTTCTGCATATTCTCGTCAATTGTCTGAATGGGGCTTTGTCGAACCACAAAGGTGTCTTAATTTCTTTTTTTATCTCTTACCTAGTGAAAAGGTAAATTTAGCCCGAGAAATGATTAAAGGAATTCGTGAAATACACCAGGGGAATAAGAAAAAGAACGTTCCTCCACTGCTGCATCGTGATTTAAAACCGGAAAATATTGCAAATTCGGTGACGTGTGGAAAAGAGGAGAGGTTAGTACATGTGAACTTTCTTGACTTGGATTCTTCAATTCCACTGGAAGATGATGGGAGTGTGTGGGTCAAAAATAATCCCGGTACGTTTTTATATGCAGCGCCAGAAAACTTTCCGTTGCAGGAAAATGTCGAGTGGAAGCTGACTACAGCTTCCGATCTTTATAGTTTTTGTCCCATATTTGCAGAGATGTTTGGAGCAGAATATGAAACGCTGTATAGGTATAGGAAGAAAGCTCGTTATTGCGAGGGGGAGAGCCAGCGCTGCTTTATTAATAGTGGATATCTCTTGTATTTCGCTTTTCAGGAAGGTTCTTTTTTTATACCGAAAGCTCCTCCTGAGGTGAAAAGCGCGGTGATTTTTGTGCTGGATAAGTTACAAGCTCCTGATCCTATAAATCGCCCCGATAGCAATCAATTGTTAGAGAGTCTTGATAAGTTGTATGAAATTGCAAGAGCAATAGAAATGGACGATGAAAGCAAAGATATCTCTAAAGATATCTATAAGTTGTGCAAAGAAATGCGGCAAGCAGTAGATGTGCAACCTGGTCACTCGAATAGGCTTACTAATTCTCATTAGCAATTTTTTTCGTTATTCCTAGTTGCTTGCTGGAATCCTTGTTCCTGTCATCCCCGCGAAAGCGGAGGGCCATTCCGTCATCCCCGCTTTCGCGGGAATAGTGATGGAACAACGATGCGGGGTTTTACTGCGAATATTTAGTGTGCAACTGATCTACCTGATGCTTTAAATGCTTTAGATCCTTTGAATTATCTATTACATCGTCCGCGCGTTTTAATCGTTCCGCTCGAGAGACTTGTGTGCGGATGATCTTTTGTATTGTTTCTCTTGATGTTTGATCGCGTTCTTTAACTCGCTGTATTTGTAGTTCAAGAGGAGCGTCTATAACTAAGATGCGATCTAAAAAGGAATAAGCTTCAAGCGATTCAATGAGCAAGGGGATCATGAAAATCACATAAGGGGATTTTGCTGCTTTCCCTCGTTGCAGCATTTGTTTGCGAATGAGTGGATGCAATAACGATTCCAACCATTTTTTTGCTCGATCGTCGTTAAAGATAATGTCTCGCAGTTTTTGACGGTCCAAAGAGCCGTCTTTTTGCAATATTTCAGGGCCAAATTTTTCCTCGATTTTTTTTAATGCAGGGGAGCCCGCGGCAACTACTTCTCGTGCAATTTGGTCCGCATCGATAATTGTGATGTCGTGCTCGCGAAAGAGCTTTGCAACAGTTGTTTTGCCACACCCGATACCGCCTGTCAGGCCTACCAAAAATGCTTGTCCGGGTGTTTTTATGGAAAGGGACTCTTGCGGCATTACATGTTTGTCCACGCAATACCGAAGAAGTGCAGATACATCTGTGTGATATCAAAACCCCATATCAATGCGACCCAAGCGGCAAGCGCTATAAAAGGACCAAATGGAATGGGCGTGTTTTTGGATAATTTTCTGATGAGCAAGAAACCGCCTCCAAACACAATACCTAATAAACCGCTGAGCAAGAGGACGAGCGGTAACAATTCCCAACCTAACCATGCACCGACTGCCGCCAATAATTTGTAATCCCCATGCCCGATGCCTTCTTTTTTTGTTACCCAATAAAACGCTTTTCCAAGCACCCAGAAAAACAAATAAGCGATTGCAGCGCCGAGAATGGCGTCTCTGCTGTTAGAGAAGAGGCCGAAACAAGAGTAGGTCAAACCAATCCACAAGAGGGGATACGTTAAAACATCGGGAATGATTTGATGTTCCAGATCGATAAACGTGATAGCGATCAGTAACCACGTAAACAAAAGGCCGCCGACTAGTGTGCCTGAGATGCCAAATTCAAAGGCGACGATCAAAGACAGTACGCACGTTAAGAGCTCAACCAAAAAATAGCGAAACGAGATCATTTTTTTACAAAATCTGCATTTGCCTCCAAGAAAAAGATAACTTAAAAAAGGAATGTTATCGTACCAGAGTATCTGCTTATTGCAATACGGGCAAAAAGAACGCTGTGGTTTGCGTACAGATAATTCATCCCGGGGCATACGGTAAATGCAGACATTTAAAAAACTGCCCACAAGCGCTCCGTAAATAAATAAAATAATTTTAATTGCTATTTCTGGCATTTTTTTAGTTCCTGTTCTAACGCACTAAACATAACGTCAATAGGAGGTTCTTGTTTCGTCCAAATTCTAAAAGCCCATGCACCTTGATGTAAAAGCATCTTCAATCCTCCTGCTGCTTTTAATCCTAATTCTTTTGCTTCTTTAACTAGCTGAGTTTCTCGATTATACACAACATCATATACATATAAATTTTTGTGAAGAAATTTCTTATTTATTACAGAAGCATCTCCTTCTTTCATGCCTATAGGAGAGGTATTGACTAATAACCGACAACTATCTATTACATTTTTTATCTCATCTTCTGCGATAAACTTTAGTTGTTCTTTTAAATATGAGAATTTAAAAAAATGTT